>NZ_JBSVVZ010000073.1:0-30156 GCF_054071875.1 Pseudomonas sp. SDO524_S393
CCCGACCCACCGCCTTCGCAGCCTCGCCGGGGCTCGACAGCTCCCACAGGGGATTTGTAGTGACTGGAAAAACACTGTCAGCAGGGAGCAATGGAACTCCAATGTGGGAGCTGCCTGCGAAGACGGCGGCACTGCCGACACAGATGCCGCCTGACCCACAGCCTTCACAGCCTCACCCACACCGAACGCTTGAGCGGCTCAGAGATCGCGCACTACGCGGAAACCAATCCAGTCGCCCCGGGTTTCCGGGTAGATGTTGTTGCGGTTGCCCGAGCGTGAAAACACCGGTGCTTCGCCCCAGTCATTGCCGCGGATCTGATACAGCTCGCACTGCGCGTCCATCCAGGCGCTGCCGTCGGTGGGGGCGCCGTTGTAGTCGGCATGGTAGCAGTCGGCGACCCGTTCGTAGACATTGCCGTGCATGTCGTACAGGCCAAAGGCGTTCGGCGGGTAGCTGCCTACCGGCGACGAGTAGCTGTAGCCGTCCGCCGGGCCGTAGGTGTTGGCATGCTGGGCGATGCTGTAGCCCTTGCCTTCGTCGAACGGGAAGGGGAACGGTCCGGTGGAGCCGCCGCGCGCCGCGTATTCGCGTTGGGCTTCGCTGACCATGTGGTAGTGCTGGCCAGTTTTTTTCGACAGCCAGGCCACGTACTGTTTGATATCGTCCATGTCCATGCACACCGCCGGCTGGCGCGGGCCCTGGGGGTAGCGCGGCTTGCTGGCGATGCATTCGCGGCCAGGGCGCGTGTCTCCGTTGGCGATGACCACTCCGGTCTGGCGTACGTAGCTGTCCCACTCGCCGGCTGTGATCTGGAAGCGGCTCATGGCGAAGGGCTTGGCGAAGGTCACGTCATGCATCGGCCCTTCGTCGGGCTCGCGGCCCACTTCATCTTCCGGGGTACCCATGGTGAAGGTGCCGGCGGGCAGCACCACCATTTCCGGACAGTCCTTGCAGTCCTTGAATACCTTGCCCGGTTGCGGCGTGGCGGCCTGGGCCAGGCCCGGCGACAGGGCGCCGCACAGCGCGGTCAGGGCCAGCGCAGCCAGGGGTTTGAGACGTGATGGAGCAGGGATGTCACGGTGCATGTGGGCATCTCGATCAAGTTAAAAAATCGCCGTCACGCCCGCTGGCTGAGCAGGGTCATGAAGCGTCGGATCTCGTCGGAGGTATTGAGCAGGCCGGGCGCGGTGCGAATCACCGGGCCGACGTCGCGGTTCACGGCGTCGATCACCACGCGGTTTTTCATCATGTAGGCGGCCACCGCGTCGCTGTCCTGGCCCTTGACCCGGAAGAACGTGAACCCCGCCGACAGCTCGGGGCTGCGCGGCGTGACCAATTCGACTCGGGGGTGTTCCAGCAGCGCGCTCTTCAGTTCGGTATTGAGCGCGTGGATACGCGCCTGCACCTGCGGCTTGCCCAGCTGCAAATGCAGCTTGAACGCCTCGTCGGCCGCCCAGCGATGCTCGAACGCGTGGTACCCGCCGGGCGTCATGGTGGTGGCGAAGTCGGTGTCCTCGGAGAAGGTCGGCACCATGGGCGTGACGTATTTGTTTTCCGGATCGCGGGCGCAGACCAGGCCCGTGCCGCGCGGGCCGAACATCCACTTATGGGTGCCGGCGATGAAGAAATCGCAATTCATCTGCGGGAAGTCGAGGTTTTCCACGCCAAAGCCGTGCACGCCGTCCACCACGTAAAGGATGCGGTCCTGCTCGTCGCGGTTGCGGTTGTGCTCGTCCACCAGTTGGCCGATGGCGCCGATGGGCAGTTTCACACCGCTGCCGGACTGCACCCAGGTCATGCCCAGCACGCGGGTGTTGGGGCGGATATGGCGCTGGATATTGCCCAGCACCTCGTCGGCGGACACCTGGTGGGCGTCCTCGAACAGCCGAATCCGGCGCACCTGGGTACCTTGCTTGAGCACGCGAAAATCCAGCACGTTCTGGGTGGCGTAGTGTTCGTGCGCGGTGGTGAGGATCTCCTGGTCGGGTCGCACCTTGATCCCGCCGTAAATCATCGCCAGCCCTTCGGAGGTGCTGCCGGTCAAGGCGATTTGCGGTGGCTTGGCATTCAGGTAGCGGCCGGCCCATTCGCGCACCTGGCCTTCGCGTTTCCAGGTTTCCTGCAGGTCCCAGTCCATTGCCAGCCCGGGGTTGCGGTCGATCTGCTGGCGATAACGCTCGATGGCCTCGCGCACCGGCCTGGGATGCGAGGCCACCAGAAAGTTGGAAAAGTGCAGGTAATCGGGGTCCTGGTTGAACAGTTGCTTGAGGCCCGTCCATGGGGCATCGGTCGCAGCGGCTGGGGTAGCGGCCTGGGCATGGGGCAGCAGGGCGGCGCCCAGTGGCAGGCTGGCGGCGAAAACGCCGGCCTGCTTGAGAAACGTACGGCGGTCGGTCATGGACTCACTTCACGCAGGGTTAACGATTGGCCAAGGGCTTGGCGGCTTTTTGTACCTGGTCCCACACCCGCAGGAAGTTGCCTCCCCACAGCTTGGCGATATCGGCTTCGGAGTAGCCGCGCTGGATCAGCTCGGCAGTGACGTTGCGCACCTCGCCCACGTTGTCCCAGCCCTGGATGCCGCCGCCGTCGTTGAAGTCCGACGCGATGCCCACGTGGTCGATGCCGATCTTGCGCACGGTGTAATCGATGGCGTCGCCCAGGTCCTTGAGGGTCGCCTTGGGTTCCTCTTCGAGAATGCCGTAGAGCCCCTGGGCGTACTGACCGAATTTCTGTTCGGGCCACGCCGCGATGATCGCGTCGCCGGGCATCAGCGCCATGGCCAGATTGGGCAGCGGCGGCAGGTCGAAACGGGCGCGCAGGGCGTTGAGCTTGTCCTGGGTCGGCTGGCTCAGCGGGCGCAGGTAGGCGGGGAACCCCACCACCTGCACCACGCCGCCGCTTTGCTTGATCAGTTGCAGTTCCTTGTCACTGAGGTTGCGCGGGATGTCCACCGAGGCGCGCGGCGCCGAGTGCGATGCCACCATCGGCGTGCGGCTCAGTTGCGCCACCTGCTCCAGGGCCTTGGTGGACATCTGCGACACATCGATGATCACGCCCAGGTCATTGAGGCGGTGCACGGCCTGTTTGCCGATGTCCGACAGCCCGTCCAGCGCATCGGTGGAGTCATTGAAGAACGGCAGCGGGCGCGACGAGTCGGACCAGGCGTTGTTGCCGATATAACTGAAGCCGAACATGCGCATGCCGCGCGCGGTCCACAAATCCAGCTGGTTCAGGTCGTTACCCAGCGGGTAGGCGTTGAGCATGCTGATGAAGATCGCGAACTTGCCTTCGCCGTGCAGGCGTCGGAAATCGTCCGGCGTATAGGCAATGCCCACCTGGTTGGGGAAGTCGCGCACCAGGCCGGAGATGATCTTGTAGCGCACTTCCTGCTCGTGGCGGGCCTCTTCGACGAACCCGTCGGTGGGCTTGTGGGGGGCGTTGGGGCCGTTCCAGATTTCCGGCCAGCCGAAAATCGTCAGGGCTGCGCCGGACAAGCGCCCGCGACTGGCCTTGATCAGGTCGAACTGGCCGCTGCCGTCCTTGTCCGCTTCGTTGCCGGCGGTGCCGAAATCCAGGGGCACGGTGATATGGCTGTCGAACGACAGCAGCCGGTCCTGCATTTCGTTGGCCTGTTTGATCACCGCCAGCGGGTAGCCGGCATTGCCCCGGAACCAGTGGTCCCAGGCCAGGAAGCCGGCTCCGGCGCCGATGGCCAGTGCCAGGGGCAGACCGATATACAGCGCCTTTTTCGAACGTGGTTTTGTCATTGCCATCTCAGTCAGTTGAGGCCTTCGCTATCAGGGAGGAACGAGCGATGACCGCACAAATTTAGGCAGCCGGGGCGGGTCGGTAAATTTTGCGTGGCGGCCAACGTTCTAGCTCTGATAAAGGCGTTTGCTAAGGTAGAAAATGACGATCTCTCGACGTGGGTTCATTGCCGGCCTGGCGCTGACGGGCGCTGCCGTGCCGGCAGCTTTTTATGCCCATCGCGAGCTGACCCGTGAAGAATTCCCCATCACCCCCGGCGAAGCCACGGTGGACTTGGCCGACACCGAGGGCCAGCACCTGGCGAATACGCTGCGCGGGGTCTGGAGCCTACGCCTGGAAGGGCGCGACGCCGGCCTCGACGGCCTGCCACTGCAAGGCCTTGAGCTGCTGCTGGACATCGCCCCCCGTGGCCGTGGCCTGCGCGGCTACCTGGACACTGCGGCCAACCTGCGCGCCGAAGGCGAACCGCGTTACCGGGTACTCGGCGACCTGCTGACGGGCGAGGGCGCCTTGCTCTATTGGCGGCTGATCGACCGCGAGTCTGCCGACGGCGCCCCGGCCTATGAATTCAAGATGACCCTCGACGAGGTCTGGGCCAACTTCGGCAACGCCGGCAGCGGCACCCTCAGCGGGCAGATCCTCGACCTCGACCGGCCCCTGGCGCTGACCGAGCGCGACAACCGCTTCATCGCCCACAAACAGCTGTTTCCCGAAGCCCGCGAACGCATCGGCCTCAACCCCGCGCTGCTGGCCTGGCTGATCGCCCCCGAGCATCGCCTGTTCCACCAGTTGTGGCATGCCACCCGTGACCAATGGCACAAGCTGTCCGAGGACAAGCGCGAGGCCCTGCGCGGGATCGGCTGGCAACCCGGGCCACGGGGGCAGGAGCGCGATGCCCGGGGTAAGCGCAAGGATCGCAACGGCTCGGGCATCGACTTCTTCTACATGCATCGACATATGCTCGGCACCGCGCGGGCCATGCAGCATTTGCCCTCCTGGCCGGCGTTTCCCGAACCGCAACCGCCGCTCGAGCGCGACCGCCTGGGCTTTGTGCGCTACTTCGATAACAGTGACGGCTTTGCGCTGCCGCCCACCTGGTCGGCGCCGGATGACGGTGACTACACCCAGTGGGTCAGTGACATCAAGGCCGCCGAGACCTACCACAGCAACTTCCAGGTCTGGGAGTCGCAGTACCGCGATCCGCGCTACCTGGCCAGGCTGACCCTGGGCCAGCTCGGCTCCGAGATGGAGCTGGGCCTGCACGACTGGTTGCACATGCGCTGGGCCTCCGTGCCCCGTGACCCGTCCAACGGCGGACCGGTGCCGTTCGCCCGCGACCCGGCGGATTTCGCCGCGCGCTGGTACGCCGCCGAAAACGATTTCCTCGGCGACCCGTTCTCGTCCCACGTCAACCCGGTGTTCTGGCATTTCCATGGCTGGATCGACGACCGTGTCGAAGACTGGTTTCGCGCCCATGAGCGCTTTCATCCGGGCGAAGTCCAGCGCCTGCAAGTCAACGGCGTACCCTGGTTCGCGCCGGGGCGCTGGGTGGAAGTGGGCGACCCCTGGCTTGGCCCGGATACCCACGGTTGCAGCACCACGCCGGGCTTGCAGGTGGGCAAGTCGCTGGAGATGGACCCCGAGGTGATGAAGCTCGCCCTGCGTATCACCTTCGGTGCCGAGGACGAGGCACTGCAAGGCCTGTTCAAACGCGTGCCCAAGCGGCCCTGGTATGCGCGCAACCTCAAGCTCAAACCGGCCTGAAACCAGGCGGCGAACGGTGCAATTGCGTTCGCTTTTTTTCACAAAATAAACTGAACTCTGCCTGGCCCTGTCTTGTCCCCGCTTCCCATGTCACCCCCCTCCCGGTAAATCCCTTAATTTCCCAACCCTGTCGGAAGCCTCTCCAGGCCGTCGGCTGCGCCCATATTTTTCAGGGCGCCCAGCACACCCGATCAAGCGGTAGCTGAAAACGGACTTTCTCATCAACCGTGACTTATCAGGCAGGTTACCCCCATGCAGTTCAGCGAATTATTGGCAGCGATTTCCACCCACGCGATCCGGCTGCAACTGGAAGATGGCGACCTGATTATCCTGGGCGACGATGACGCGCTGGATGACGTGCTGTGGGACCAACTGATCGCCCACAAGCCCCAACTGCTGGCCCTGGTGGCCGAGCATGGTGGTGACTGGCTCAGCCCCGCCTACCGCATCACCCCGGACATGCTGCCGCTGGTCGACCTCGACCAGGCGGCCATCGACCGTATCGTCGCGGCCATCCCCGGCGGCGCGGCGAACGTGCAGGACATCTACCCGCTGGCGCCGCTCCAGGAGGGCATGCTCTACCACCATTTGTCGGCGGAACTGGGCGACCCCTACGTGCTGCACGCGCGGTTCGCGTTCGACAGCCGTGCACGCCTGGATGCCTTTGCCCAGGCGCTGCAATGGGTCATCGACCGCCACGACATCCTGCGTACCTCGATGGTCTGGGAGCGCCTGGACGAGCCGCTGCAAGTGGTGTGGCGCAAGGCGACCCTGGCCTGCGAGCCGGAGGATTTCGACGCGCGCACCTACCGCATGGACCTGGGCCAGGCGCCGCTGCTGCGCCTGCTGTTCAGCGAGGCGTCGGCCAGCGGCGGCGTGACCGCCACGCTGCTGTTCCACCACACCATCCTCGACCACACCGCCCTCGATGTCGTGCGCCATGAAATCCAGCTGTACCTGGCCGGCGAGCACGCCAGCGCGCCTGAACCGGTGGCGTTTCGCAGTTACATCGCCCAGGTGCGCCAGGGCGTGAGCGAGCAGGCCCACGAAGGGTTTTTCCGCGAGATGCTGGCGGACATCGATGCACCGACGCTGCCGTTCGGCTTGCAGGATGTGCAGGGCGACGGCCAGGGTATCGACGAGGTGCGCATCCCGGTCGACAGCCGCCTGAGCCGTCGCCTGCGCAGCCTGGCACGGCCGCTTGGCGTGAGCGTGGCGAGCCTGATGCACCTGGCCTTCGCCCGTGTGCTGGGCGTGGTGTCCGGTCGCGAGGCGGTGGTGTTCGGCACGGTGATGCTCGGCCGCATGGGCGCGGGCGAGGGCGGCGAACGGGCCCTGGGCATGTTCATCAACACCTTGCCGCTGCGTGTGGATGTGGGCGAGCAGGGCGTGCGCGCCGGGGTCAAGGCGGCCCATGAACGGCTCACCACCTTGCTCCACCACGAACACGCGTCCCTCGCGCTGGCCCAGCGTTGCAGCGGTGTGGCCGCGCCGGCGCCGCTGTTCAGCGCCATGCTCAACTATCGCCACAGCGCCGCCAGCGACATGGACGCGGTGATCGACGTGGCCGACGGCATCCAGGTGCTGAGCGCCGAAGAACGCACCAACTACCCACTGACCGTCAACGTGGATGACCTGGGCGAAGACTTTGCCCTCACCGTGATGGTGGATGCCGCCATCGGCGCCCAACGGGTCGCCGGCTACCTGCACACCGTGCTCGACAGCCTGGCCGACGCCCTGGAACATCGCCCGGACGCGCCGCTCAACAGCCTGGCGATCCTGGACCGTGATGAACGCCACCACCTGCTGCACCGCCTCAACCACAGCCCGCTGACCTACGCCGACAGTGCGCTGATCCACGCGCAGGTCGAGGCCCATGCCGCCGCGCAGCCGGACGCCATCGCCCTGCGCTTCGACACCCAGCGCATCACCTATGGCCAGCTCAATGCGCACGCCAACCAGGTCGCCCACCACCTGCTGAGCCAAGGCATCGGGCCGGACGATCGCGTGGCGATCTGCGTGGAGCGCGGCCCACAGATGATCATCGGCCTGTTGGGCATTCTCAAGGCCGGCGCCGGCTACGTGCCCATCGACCCGGCCTACCCACAGGAACGCATCGCCTACACCCTGGCCGACAGTGAACCTCGGGCCGTACTGATACAGGCCGCCACCACTCACCTGGCGGGCGAGCTGCCCCGGGTCGACCTCGACAACCTGGGTGAACAACCCGACAGTAACCCACAGGTCAGCGTCAGCCCGAGCCACTTGGCCTACGTGATCTACACCTCCGGTTCCACCGGCCTGCCCAAGGGCGTGATGATCGAGCACCGCCAGGTCGCGCGGCTGTTCACCGCCACCGAGCATTGGTTCGGTTTCAACCCCACCGATGTGTGGGCGTTGTTCCACTCTTTCGCCTTCGATTTCTCGGTGTGGGAAATCTGGGGCGCCCTGATGCACGGCGGCCAGTTGCTGATCGTGCCGCAACTGGTCAGCCGTTCGCCGGACGAATGCTACGCGCTGCTGTGCGAGGCCGGTGTCAGCATCCTCAACCAGACGCCCAGCGCGTTCCGCCAGTTGATTGCCGCGCAACAGCAGAACCCGCAGTCCCATTCCCTGCGCCAGGTGATTTTCGGCGGCGAAGCCCTGGAACCGGGCATGCTCAAACCCTGGTATGCCCAGGCGATCAACGCCGGTACGCAACTGGTGAACATGTACGGCATCACCGAAACCACCGTGCACGTGACCTATCGCGCGCTGGAGGCGGCGGATGCGCTGCTTGTGGGCGTCAGCCCGATTGGCGTGCGCATTCCCGACTTGCAGCTGTATGTGCTGGACGAGCACCGCGAGCCGCTGCCCTTCGGTGTGGTCGGCGAGTTGTACGTAGGTGGCGCCGGCGTGGCGCGCGGCTACCTCAACCGCGATGCGCTGAACGCCGAACGCTTCCTGGCTGACCCGGCCACCGGTCTGCGCATGTACAAGACCGGCGACCTCGGCCGCTTGCTGGCCGACGGTAGCGTGGAATACCTGGGGCGCAATGACGACCAGGTGAAGATTCGCGGTTTCCGCATCGAACTGGGCGAAATCGAAGCGCGCCTGGCCACCGCCGAAGGCGTGCGCGACGCACGGGTGATCGCCCGTGAAGACGAACCGGGCGACAAGCGCCTGGTGGCCTACGTGATCGCCGAGGGTGAGCTCAACGCCGCCGACCTGCGTGACCACCTGCTACTCAGCCTGGCCGAACACATGGTGCCCGCGGCCTTTGTGCAACTGGAGCGCTTCCCGCTGACCACCAATGGCAAGCTCGACCGCAAGGCCTTGCCCGCTCCCGACGCCGAAGCCCTGGCCCGCCGCAGCTACGAAGCGCCGCAAGGCCCCGTGGAAACCGCTATCGCGACTCTCTGGCAGGACCTGCTCAAGCTGGATCGGGTCGGTCGTCACGATCACTTCTTCGAACTGGGCGGGCACTCGCTGCTGGCGGTCAAGCTGATCGAGCGCATGCGCCAGCTGGACCTCGGCGCCGATGTGCGTGTGTTGTTCGGCCAGCCAACGCTGGCGGCACTGGCCGCAGCGGTGGGCGGGCAGCAGGCGGTGCAGGTTCCGGCCAACCGGATCAGCCCGGACTGCTCGCGTATCACCCCGGACCTGCTGCCGCTGGTGAGCCTGGATCAGGCCGCCATCGACCTGATCGTCAGCGGCGTGCCCGGCGGTATCGCCAATGTGCAGGATATCTACGGCCTGGCGCCGTTGCAGGCCGGCATTCTCTACCACCACCTGGCGACCACCGAGGGCGATCCCTACGGCTTGCAGGTGCAGTTCAGCTTTGCCGATCAGGCGGCGGTGGATGCGTTTGTCCAGGCGCTGCACAGTGTGATCGAGCGCAATGACATCCTGCGCACCGCCATTGTCTGGGAAGGCCTGGAGGAGCCGGTACAGGTGGTCTGGCGTCAGGCGCCGCTGGCCGTCGAACACCTGGAACTGCCGGGTGACGAGGTGCTGGCGCAACTGCAACAGCGCTTCGACCCACGCCACTATCGCCTCGACCTGAGCCGTGCCTCGCTGATGCGGTTTGCCTACGCCGAGGAACAGGGGCGCTACGTCGGCATCCTGCTGCTGCACCACATCCTGCTCGACCACACCGCCTTGCAGGTGCTGGTGCAAGAGATGAGCGCCAGCCTGTCCGGCAGCAGCGCCCGGTTGCCCGACGCGGTGCAGTACCGCAACTACGTGGCCCAGGCGCGCCTCGGCGTCAGCCAGGCACAGCACGAAGCATTCTTCAGCGACATGCTCGGCGATATCGACGAACCCACACTGGCCTTCGGCTTGCAGGACGTGCACGGCGACGGCAGTGGCATTGTCGAAGCGCATTTGCCGCTGGAACCGGCGCTCAGCCTGGGCCTGCGTGAACAGGCGCGACAACTGGGCGTGAGCAGCGCCAGCCTGGTGCACCTGGCCTGGGCCCAGGTACTGGGGCAGGTGTCCGGCCAACAGGACGTGGTGTTCGGCACCGTGCTGCTGGGCCGTCTGCAAGGCGGCGAAGGCGCCGACCGCGCGCTGGGCATGTTCATCAACACCTTGCCGCTGCGCATCAGCCTCGGTGCCGTCGGCGTGCAGGCCGGCGTGCGCGCCACCCATGCCCGCTTGGCGCAGTTGCTCGGGCATGAACATGCGCCGTTGTCCCTGGCCCAGCGTTGCAGCAGTGTGCCGGGCTCGCTGCCGCTGTTCAGCACCTTGCTCAACTACCGCCACAGCGCGCCGGATGAAGCGCCGGGCGCCAGCCCGTTTGCCGCGTCCGGTATCGAAATCCTGCATTCCGAAGAGCGTAGCAACTATCCGCTGGTCCTGAACGTCGATGACCTCGGCAGCGGCTTCACACTCAACGTCCAGGGCGTGGCTTCACTGGACGTGCAGCGCGTGGGCGACTACATGCTCACCGCGTTGCGCCATCTGGTCACGGCCTTGCAACAGGCACCGACCACGCCGTTGCAGGCGGTGTCGATCCTGCCGCCTGGCGAACGTCACCAGTTGCTGGTGGACTTCAATGCCACCACCCGCGACTACCCCGCGCAGGCGAGTGTGCACCAGTTGTTCGAAGCCCAGGCCCTGGCCCGCCCCGAAGCCGTGGCTGCGATCCAGGGCGACTTGTCCCTGAGTTACCGCGACCTCAACCGCCGCGCCAACCGCCTGGCCCATCACCTGATTCACCAAGGCGTGCAGCCCGGTGAAAGCGTGGCCATTGCGCTGCCGCGCTCCCTCGATCTGCTGGTGTGCCAACTGGCGATCCTCAAGTGTTCGGCGGTGTATGTGCCGCTGGACGTGAACGCCCCGGTCGAGCGCCAGGCGTTCATGGTCCAGGACAGCGGTGCGCACCGTGTGTTGGGCAGCCTGGCCGACTTGAACCTGGAGACGATGTCGCCGCGCAACCCGGAGCTTGGCCAGTCTGCGGAGGCTGTCGCGTACATCATGTACACCTCCGGCTCCACGGGTACCCCGAAGGGTGTGCAGGTGCCGCACCGGGCGATCTCGCGCCTGGTGCTCAACAACGGCTATGCCGAGTTCAACGAGCGCGACCGCGTGGCCTTCGCCTCCAACCCGGCCTTCGATGCCAGCACCCTCGACGTGTGGGCGCCGTTGCTCAACGGCGGCTGTGTGGTGGTGGTCGAGCAGGGCGTGCTGTTGTCCCAGGCCGCGTTCGCTTCGCTGTTGCAGGAGCAGGCGGTCAGCGTGCTGTGGATGACCGCCGGACTGTTCCATCAGTACGCCGACGCATTGCTGCCGGTGTTTGGTCAGTTGCGTTACCTGATCGTCGGCGGCGATGTGCTCGACCCGTTGGTGATCGGTCGTGTGCTCCAGCACGGTAAGCCCCGGCACTTGCTCAATGGCTACGGCCCGACCGAAGCCACCACGTTCTCCACCACGTTTGAGATCACCACGGCAGGCGAGGGCGGCATCCCGATTGGTCGGCCCATCGCCAACGCCCAGGCCTATGTGCTCGACGGACGCCAGCAACCACTGGCCCTGGGGGTGGTCGGCGAGCTGTACATCGGCGGTGCCGGCGTGGCCAAGGGTTACTTGAACCAACCGCAGCTCACCGCCGAAAAATTCATCCCCAACCCGTTTGGCGAAGGGCTGTTGTACCGCAGCGGCGACCTGGCCAGCTGGCAAGCCGACGGCACCTTGCTCTATCAGGGGCGCAATGACCTGCAGGTGAAGATTCGCGGTTTCCGGATCGAACCCGGCGAAATCGAAACCTGCCTGGCCGTCTTCCCCGGGGTGAAAGACACCGTGGTCCTGGCCCGGGAAGACGAGCCCGGCGACAAGCGCCTGGTGGCCTACTACACCGCAGAGGCGCCGCTGGACATCGAAGCGCTGCGTACCCACGTGCAAGGCCGCCTGCCGGATTACATGGTGCCCTCGGCGTATGTCTGGCTGGAATTGCTGCCGCTCACCGCCAACGGCAAGCTCGACCGCAAGGGCTTGCCGGTGCCGGACCAGAGTGCCTTGCTCAGCCGTGGCTACGCGGCGCCGGAAGGCGAGGTGGAGACCTTGCTGGCGCAGATCTGGCAGGACCTGCTCAAGCTCGACCGTGTGGGCCGACATGATCATTTCTTCGAGCTGGGCGGGCATTCGCTGCTGGCGGTCAGCCTGATCGAACGCATGCGCCAGGCCGGCCTGAGCGCCGATGTGCGCGTGCTGTTCAACCAGCCGAGCCTGGCCGCTCTGGCAGCGGCGGTCGGCAGTGGCCGCGAGGTGGTGGTGCCGGCCAATGGCATCCCGCCTGGCTGCACCCGGATCACCCCGGCGATGCTGAGCCTGGTGCAGCTCTACGCGGCGGCCATCGCGCGGATCGTCGCCACCGTGCCGGGTGGCGCGGCGAATGTGCAGGATATCTACCCGCTGGCGCCGTTGCAGGAAGGCATCCTTTACCACCACATCAGCGCCGGGCAGGGCGACCCGTACCTGCTGCAATCGCGCATGGCGTTTGACAGCCTCGAGCGTTTGCAGGGCTTCATGGGCGCATTGCAACAGGTGGTGGCTCGCCACGACATCCTGCGCACCGGCGTGGTCTGGGAAGGTCTGGACAGCCCGGTGCAAGTGGTCTGGCGCCAGGCGCAACTGGTGGTGCAGGCCGTCGAACTGGACCCGGCGGACGGTGGCATCATCGAGCAGTTGCACGCGCGCTTCGACGCCCGTCATTACCGCCTCGACATCACCCAGGCGCCGCTGTTGCGCATGGTCTATGCCCACGACCCGGCGAATCAGCGGGTGGCCGCCATCCTGCTGTTCCATCACCTGGCGCTCGACCATACCGCCATGGCCGTGGTCGGCGAGGAAATGCGTGCGTTCCTGTTCAACCAGGCCGAGGCCTTGCCCGCGCCCGCGCCGTTCCGCAACTACGTGGCCCAGGCGCGATTGGGCGTGAGCGTGACGGAACACGAAGGGTTCTTCCGCGAGATGCTCGCCGATGTGGACGAGCCGACCCTGCCGTTCGGGGTGCAGGATGTGCAGGGCGACGGTCGCGATATCGAAGAGGCCGGGTTGGCGCTGGATGCCACGTTGGCCAAGCGTGTGCGTGAGCAGGCACGCCTGTCGGGCGTCAGTGCGGCGAGCCTGATGCACCTGGCCTGGGCCCAGGTGCTGGGGCTGGTGTCCGGGCGCGACGATGTGGTGTTCGGCACTGTATTGATGGGCCGCATGCAGGCCGGTGACGGCGCGGACCGTGCCTTGGGCATGTTCATCAACACCTTGCCGCTGCGCGTGAACACCGGCGCGGGGGCCTTCGATGCGGTCAAGGCGACCCATGTGCGCTTGAGCGCCTTGCTGGGTCATGAGCATGCCTCTCTGGCCCTGGCCCAACGCTGCAGCGGCGTGCCAGGCACGGTGCCGCTGTTCAGCGCCTTGCTCAATTACCGTCACAGCAGCCCCGATGAAATGGCCCGTGACGGCCACGGCATCTGGGAAGGCGTGCAACTGCTGGGCGGTGAAGAACGCAGTAACTACCCGCTGACACTGAGTGTGGATGACCTCGGCGAGGGCTTCGGCCTGACGGTGCTGGCACTGCCGCAGATCGGCGCGCAGCGCCTGTGCGGTTACATGCTCGGTGCCGTCGAGCAACTGGTGACGGCCCTGGAAACGGCGCCGCACATGCGCCTTGAGCGACTGCCCATAGTGCCGGTGGCCGAGCGCGAGGTTCTGCTGCGCGGGTTCAACGCCACCGCTGCGGACTTCCCCAGCGGGCAGACCCTGCACGGCGCCTTCGAAGTGCAGGCCGAGCGCCAACCCCACGCTATCGCGGTGGTGCAGGACGACCAGACCCTCACCTACCAGCAACTCAACCAGCGCGCCAACCAGTTGGCCCACCACCTGCTGGAGCTCGGCGTACAGCCGGACGACCGCGTGGCGATCTGCTGCCGTCGCGGCCCGCAGATGCTTGTGGGGCTGCTGGGCATTCTCAAGGCCGGTGCCGGTTATGTGCCCATCGACCCGGCTTACCCCGCCGAGCGCATCGCCTACCTGCTGGAGGACAGCGCACCGGTGGCGGTGCTGGCCGAGGCCGGCACCCGCGACCTGTTGGGCAATGTCGCCAGCGTGGACCTGCACGGTGCGCACTGGCAGCATCAGGCGCTCAGCAACCCACGGATCGCGGCGCTGACCCCGGCACACCTGGCCTACGTGATCTACACCTCGGGCTCCACCGGCCAGCCCAAGGGCGTGATGGTGGAACACCGCACCGTGGAAAACCTGGTGCACTGGCACTGTGACGCCTTTGGCCTGGACGCCACCAGCCACACCAGCAGCGTGGCCGGCTTCGGCTTCGATGCCATGGCCTGGGAAGTCTGGCCGGCACTCTGTGTGGGGGCCACGCTGTACCTGCCGCCCGCCGACGTGGGCAACGAAAACATCGACGCCTTGCTGGCCTGGTGGCTGGAGCAGCCGCTGGACGTGAGTTTCCTGCCGACCCCGGTGGCCGAATACGCCTTCAGCCAGAACTTGCAGCACCCCAGCTTGCGTATCCTGCTGATCGGCGGCGACCGCCTGCGCCAGTTCACCCAGGAGCGGCGCTTCGCGGTGATCAACAACTACGGCCCCACCGAAGCCACGGTGGTCGCCACTTCCGGTCGTGTACGGGCCGGGCAGGCGCTGCACATCGGCAAACCGGTGGCCAATGCCAACGCTTATGTGCTGGACAAACACCTGCGTCCGGTACCGGTGGGTGTGGCCGGTGAACTGTATGTGGGTGGCAGCGGGGTGGCGCGGGGGTATCTGAACCGTGCCGACCTGACCGCCGAACGTTTCCTGCAAGACCCGTTCAACGCTGGCCGCATGTACCGCACCGGCGACCTGGTGCGCTGGCTGCCCGACGGCAACCTCGAGTACCTGGGCCGTAACGACGACCAGGTCAAGGTGCGCGGGGTACGGGTGGAACTGGGTGAAATCGAAAGCCGCCTGGCCGCGCTCGAGGGTGTCGGCGACGCGGTGGTGCTGGTGCGCGAGGGCCGCCTGGTGGCCTGGTTCACCGAGCAATACCCGCAGGCCCTGGAAACCCTGCGCGCGCAATTGCAGGCGCAGTTGCCCGACGCGCTGGTGCCGATGGCCTATGTGAGGCTCGACACGCTGCCACTGACCGCCAACGGCAAGCTTGACCGCAAAGCCCTGCCGGAGCCGGATCAGACGGCATTGCTCAGCCGTGATTACGAAGCGCCGTCGGGTGACGTGGAAACCACCCTGGCGCAGTTGTGGGCCGAGGTGTTGCAGGTGGAACAAGTGGGGCGTCATGACCACTTCTTCGAGCTGGGCGGCCATTCGTTGCTGGCGGTCAGCCTGATCGAACGCATGCGCCAGGTCGGCCTGAGCGCCGATGTGCGCGTGCTGTTCAGCCAGCCGACCCTGGCCGCACTGGCGGCTGCCGTGGGCAGTGGCCGCGATGTAGCGGTGCCGGAAAATCGCATTCCCGCAGGCTGCCAACGCATCACGCCGGACCTGTTGTCCCTGGTGCAACTCGACCAATCGACCATCGACCAGGTCGTCGCCCAGGTGCCCGGTGGCGCCGCCAATGTGCAAGACATCTACCCGCTGGCGCCGTTGCAGGAAGGCATTCTCTACCACCACATCAGTGCCGGGCAGGGCGACCCGTACCTGCTGCAATCGCACCTGGCGTTCGACAGCCTCTACCGTCTCGAGGCCTTCGCCCAGGCGCTGCAACAGGTGATCGACCGCCACGACATCCTGCGTACCGCCGTGATCTGGGAAGGCCTTGCGCAACCGCTGCAAGTGGTGTGGCGCACCGCCAAATTGCAGGTGCAGGCGGATGTCCTCGACGGCCTGCACCAGCGTTTCGACCCACGTCAGTACCGCGTGCCGATGGACCAGGCGCCGCTGGTACGCCTGGTCTACGCGCCGGACCCGGCCAACCAGCGCGTGGTTGCGATTCTGTTGTTCCACCACATCGCCCTCGACCACACTGCCCTCGATGGCGTACGCCATGAGATGCAGGCCAGTCTGCTCGGGCTGCCACAGCCTGCCGGTGATGCCACGCCTTATCGCAACTATGTGGCACAGGCGCGGCTGGGCGTCAGCGAACAGGAGCATGAGCAGTTCTTCCGTGGGATGCTCGCCGATATCAGCGAGCCGACCTTGCCGTTCGGTCTGCAGGATGTGCGCGGCGATGGCAATGCGATCGAAGAGGTCCAGCAGACGCTGGCGCCGACCCTCAACCAGCGCCTGCGCACCCAGGCCCGTTTGCTCGGCGTCAGCGCTGCGAGCCTGTTCCACCTGGCTTGGGCGCGGGTCCTCGCCAGCACGTCTGGCCAGGAGAACGTGGTGTTCGGCACCGTGTTGCTGGGGCGCATGCAAGGCGGCAAAGGCAGTGACCGTGCCTTGGGCATGTTCATCAACACCTTGCCGCTGCGGGTGGATATCGATGGCAGCAGCGTGCGCGTTGCGGTCAAGCAGACCCACGCACAATTGACCGCGCTGCTCGGCCATGAACACGCGTCCCTGGCCCTGGCCCAGCGTTGCAGTGGGGTTGCCGCGCCGCTGCCGCTGTTCAGCGCGATGCTCAACTATCGCCACAGCGACAGCGTGCAGGCGCCGGTTTCCCAAGCCTGGGACGGCATTCAGACCCTGGCCAGCGAAGAGCGCACCAACTACCCGTTGACCCTCAACGTGGACGACCAGGGCGATGGTTTCCGCCTCACTGCCATGACCGCGAAGTCGATTGGCGCGCAACGTATCTGCGGTTACTTGCAGGTGACGTTGCAAGGGCTGGTCGACGCGCTGGAGCAGGCGCCGAACCTGGCGGTCAATCGCCTGCCGGTGCTGGAGGCGCAGGAGCGCGAGCAACTGCTGTCCGGTTTCAACGCCACCGAGGTGGCCTATGACCTCGACCAGACCCTGCACGGGATGTTCGAAGCGCAGGTAGCGCGTACGCCGGATGCCATCGCCGTCAAGGCGGGTGACCTGGCATTGACCTATGCCGAACTCAACGCGCGCGCCAACCAGTTGGCGCATCACCTGTTGGCCCTGGGCGTCCAGGCGGATTCGCGGGTGGCGATCTGCGTGGAGCGCGGCCTGGACATGGTGGTCGGCCTGTACGCGATCCTCAAGGCCGGTGCCGCTTATGTGCCACTGGACCCGGCGTACCCCTTGGAGCGTATCGCCTACATGCTCGAGGACAGCGCGCCGGTCGCGGTGCTGGCCCAGGGCAGCACGCGTGGCTTGCTGGGCAACACCCCCGTGGTCGACCTGGACCAGCCGACCTGGCACCACCACGCCATCGATAACCCGCGAGTGCCGGCCCTCAGTGCCTACGTGATCTACACCTCCGGCTCCACCGGCCAGCCCAAGGGTGTGATCAACGATCATCCCGGCGTGGTCAACCGCCTGTTGTGGATGCAGGACGCCTATGGCCTCAAGGCCCACGACAGGGTGTTGCAGAAAACCCCGTTCAGCTTCGACGTGTCGGTGTGGGAGTTCTTCTGGCCGCTGTTCACCGGCGCCTGTCTGGTCATGGCGCGCCCTGGCGGCCACAAAGACCCGGCCTACCTGTGCGAGGTGATCGCGAACGAACAGATCACCACGCTGCACTTCGTGCCGTCGATGCTCGATGTGTTCCTGGCCCACGGCGATGTCAGCCAGGCCGCAGGGCTGGTCCGCGTGATGTGCAGCGGCGAAGCCTTGCCGGGCAGCCTGGTGCGGCGCTTCAAGCAGCAGTTGCCGGGCATCGGCCTGTACAACCTGTACGGCCCGACCGAAGCCGCCGTGGACGTGACCGCCTGGAACTGTGCGCGGCCCGACGTGCCGGACAATACGCCCATCGGCAAACCCATCGCCAATACCCGCCTGTACGTGCTGGACGGGCAGTTGCAGCCGGTGCCATTGGGTGTGGTCGGTGAGTTGTTCATCGGTGGCGTGCAAGTGGCCCGGGGTTACCTGAACCGTCCCGAGCTGACCGCCGAACGTTTCCTCAAGGACCCGTTCACCGCCGGCCGCCTGTACCGCACCGGCGATCTCGGGCGGTATTTGCCGGACGGCAATATCGAGTACCTGGGCCGCAACGACGACCAGGTGAAAATCCGTGGTCTGCGTATCGAACTGGGCGAAATCCAGGCGCGGTTGCTGGAGCATGCCCAGGTCAACGAGGCCGTTGTGGTGGCCCGTGAAGAGCGGCTTGTCGCTTACTACACCGGCGTTCGGTCCGCCGATTTGCGCGAGCATTTGCTGCACCACCTGCCGGACTTCATGGTGCCCGCGCTGTTCGTGCACCTTGACGCATTGCCGCTGAGCCCCAACGGCAAGCTTGACCGCAAGGCCCTGCCGGCACCGGGCAACGAAGCCCTGGCGTTGCGTGAGTACGAAGCACCGGTGGGCGATACCGAAATCCTGCTGGCGCAACTCTGGGCCGAACTGCTCAACGTGGAACGGGTAGGGCGCCAGGATAATTTCTTTGAACTGGGCGGGCACTCGCTGCTCGCCGTGAGCTTGATCGGGCGCTTGCGCCAGGAAGGCCTGGAAGCCGATGTGCGTGCGTTATTCGAACAGCCGACCCTGGCTGGCTACGCCGCGATGACTGAACGAATGGAGATCGTCCTGTGAGCATTCTCGAACTGCTGGCGACGCTGAAAACCAAGGATGTGCAGCTCGCACTGAAAGGCGAGCAATTGTCGGTGCAAGGCAACAAGCAGGCACTGAGCGATCCTGAGATCCTCGCCGCATTGCGTGAACACAAGGCGGCGCTGATCGAGCGGATCAAGGCCGGCGAGTATTCGAGCGCCAACGAAGTGCCGGCCAATGGCATCCCGGCCCACGCCGAGCGGATTGTGCCGTCCATGTTGACCCTGTCCGACCTGAGCCAGGACGAAATCGACCGCATCGTCGCCAGCGTCGAGGGTGGCGTGGCGAACATTCAGGACATCTACCCGCTGGCACCGCTGCAAGAGGGCATTCTGTTCCACCACGCCAGCACCGAGCAGGGCGACCCCTATGTGATGCAGTCGCAGTTCGCCTTTGACAGTGTCGAGCGCTTCGAAGCGTTCGCCCAGGCGCTGCAAGGGGTGATGGACCGGCACGACATCCTGCGTACCGGCGTGGTCTGGGAAGGCCTGCAACAGCCTTCGCAAGTGGTGTGGCGTACCGCGCGCCTGCCCGTGCAGGCGCTTGAGCTGGACCCGGCGGACGGCGATATCGCCGCCCAACTGCACGCGCGCTTCGACGCCCGGCATTACCGGCTGGACGTGACCCAGGCGCCGCTGCTGCGCCTGGCCTGGGCAAAGGATCCGGCGCAGCGGCGCGTTGTCGCGATGCTGCTGTTCCATCACATGGCCCTGGACCACAGCGCCCTGGAAGTGGTGCGCCATGAAATGCAGGCGTTTCTGCAAGGGCATGCCACGCAACTGGGCCACGCCGTGCCGTTTCGCAACTACGTGGCCCAGGCGCGCCTGGGTGTCAGCGAACAGCAGCATGAGGCGTTTTTCCAGCAGATGCTGGGCGATGTGATCGAGCCGACCTTGCCCTTCGGCTTGCAGGATGTGCAGGGCGACGGTCGTGGCATCAATGAGCTGGATTGGCCGTTGTCGGACGCGCTCAATCAGCGCCTGCGCGCCCAGGCCCGGCTGCTCGGGGTCAGCGTCGCCAGCCTGTTCCATCTGGGCTGGGCCCAGGTCTTGAGCGCACTGGCGGGCAAGTCCCAGGTGGTGTTCGGCACCGTGCTGATGGGGCGGATGCAAGGCGGGCATGCCACGGACCGCGCCCTGGGGATCTTCATCAACACCTTGCCGTTTCGCGCAGACGTGGGCAGCGATGACGTGCGCAGCGCCGTCAAGGCCACCCACGCGCGGCTCACCGGCCTGCTGCGTCACGAGCACGCGCCGCTGGCGTTGGCGCAACGTTGCAGCGGGGTGGTCGCGCCGACGCCGTTGTTCAGCGCATTGCTCAATTACCGCCACAGCGGCACCGGTACCCGCAGCGAAGCGGTGGCGGCGTGGCGGGGCATCGAGACGCTGCGTTCGGATGAACGCACCAACTACCCCTTGACCCTGAGCGTGGATGACCTGGGCGAAGGGTTCATCCTGCGCTTGCTGGCGACCACTCAGGTGGATGCGCAGCGCGTCTGCGCCTACCTGCAAACCGCCCTGGACAACCTGGTGACCGCGCTGGCAGAGGCGCCGCACACGCCGCTCGATCAGCTGTCGGTGGTGCCCGCCGACGAGCAGCGCCTGCTGTTGGAAGACTTCAACGCCACCCGGGCGGATTTCCCCCAGGGCAGCACGCTGCATGGCCGCATCGAAGCCCAGGTCGCGCTGACGCCCCAGGCCATCGCCGCCGTGCACCAGGGCCGGCAATTGACCTACGCCGAACTCAACCAGCAAGCCAACCTGCTGGCCCACCACCTGCTGGCCTTGGGCGTGAAGCCCGACGACCGCGTGGCCATCGTCGCTCGCCGAGGCCTGGACACCCTGGCCGGGCTGCTGGCGATCCTCAAGGCCGGGGCCTGCTATGTACCGGTGGACCCGTCGCACCCGGCCGAACGCTTGAATTACCTGTTGAGCGACAGCGCCCCGGTGGCGGTGCTCACCCAGCACGCGTTGCTGGAGCGCCTGCCGGCCCTTGACGTGCCGGTGATCAACCTTGATCGCTTCACCTGGCAGCATCATTCGGCGAGCAACCCGAACGTGACCGTCACGCCTGCGAACCTGGCGTATGTGATCTACACCTCCGGTTCCACCGGCCTGCCCAAAGGGGTGATGGTGGAGCATCACACGGTGGCCAACCTGGTGGACTGGCACTGTCACGCGTTTGACCTGTGCGCCGGGCGCCATACCGCCAGCGTCGCCGGTTTCGGCTTTGATGCGATGGCTTGGGAAGTCTGGCCCGCACTGTGTGCCGGCGCGACCCTGCACCTGCCGCCGGCCAACGACGGTGCTGAAGATATCGATGCGCTGCTGGCCTGGTGGCGCGCGCAGCCGCTGGACGTGTGCTTCCTGCCGACCCCGGTGGCCGAATACGCGTTCAGCCAGCAGATCGAACACCCGACCCTGCGCACCCTGCTGGTCGGCGGTGATCGCTTGCGCCAGTTCGGTCGCGCCCAGCGCTTCGACCTGATCAACAACTACGGCCCCACCGAGGCCACGGTGGTCGCCACCTCCGGCAAGGTCGAGCCGGGTGGCGTGCTGCATATCGGCAAACCCATCGCCAATGCCACGGTGTACCTGCTGGACGAACAGCAGCGCCCGGTGCCGTTGGGGGTGGCGGGTGAGTTGTACGTGGGCGGCAAGGGCGTGGCGCGGGGTTACCTGAACCGCCCGGAACTGACCGCCGAGCGTTTCCTGCGCGACCCGTTCAACGCCGGACGCATGTACCGCACCGGCGACCTGGCGCGCTGGCTGCCCGATGGCACCCTGGAATACCTGGGGCGCAATGACGATCAGGTGAAAATCCGTGGCATGCGCATCGAGCTGGGCGAAATCGAAACCCATCTCAACCAACTGCCGGGCCTCCAGGAAGCCGTGGTGCTGGTCCGCGAAGAGCGGCTGGTGGCGTATTTCACCGAACACCCGCAATTCGACCCGTTGAGTGTGGCGGACATTCGGGCTCACCTGGTGGCGCATCTACCGGACTATATGGTGCCGGTGGCGTTCGTCAAACTCGACGCGCTGCCCCTGACCGCCAATGGCAAGCTCGACCGCAAGGCCTTGCCGGCGCCGGACCAGGCCGCCGTCTTCAGCCGCGAATACGCGGCGCCCGAGGGCGAGATCGAAACCCTGCTGGCGCAGATCTGGGCCGAGGTATTGCAGGTGGAGCGTGTCGGGCGGCATGACCATTTCTTCGAACTGGGCGGGCACTCGTTGCTGGCCATGCGCATGGTGTCCCAGGTCCGTCAGCGGCTGGGGGTGGAGTTGATCCTCGGCGAGCTGTTCGCCAATGCCGAACTGGCTGCCGTTGCCGAAGTGTTGGCGACCGCCGGGCGCAGCACGTTGCCGCAGATTCTGCCGGCCAGTGCCGATGCCGACGTGCCGCTGTCGTTCGCCCAGCAGCGCCTGTGGTTCCTGGCGCTGATGGAAGGCGCCAACACCGCCTACAACATTCCCATCGGCCTGCGTTTGCGCGGACAGCTGCATGTCGAGGCCCTGCAACGGGCCCTGGCGCGCATCGTCGCGCGGCATGCCACGTTGCGCAGCCGCTTCACCCAGCGTGGTGATGAGGCCCACGTACTGATCATGCCCGCCGAAGCCATGTTGCCCTTGCAAGTGCAGGACCTGCGCCGTCACCCGCACCCGCAACAGGCCCTCGACGCATTGATCCACGGTGAAGCCTCGGCGCCGTTCGACCTGGAGCGCGGCCCGTTGTTGCGCGGGCGTCTGGTGGTGATGGCCGACGATCACCATGTGTTGCTGCTGACCCTGCACCACATCGTGTCCGATGGCTGGTCCATGGGCGTGCTGACCCGCGAGCTGATGGCGCTGTATCAGGCGTTCAGCCATGGCCTGCCGGACCCGCTGCCCGCGTTGCCGATCCAGTACGGCGACTTTGCCGTGTGGCAGCGCCTGTGGCTGAGCGGCGAGGTGCTGCACCGTCAGAGCAGTTATTGGCAACAGGCGCTGGCGGGGGCGCCGGCCTTGCTCACGCTGCCCACCGACCGCCCGCGCCCGGCGCAGCAGGATTACGCCGGCAGCAGCGTCGGGTTGCGCCTGGACGAACGCCTCACCGCCGGGCTCAAAGCCTTGAGCCAACGCCATGGCACCACGCTGTACATGACCCTGATGACCGCCTGGGCCGCGCTGCTGGCGCGGCTGTCCGGCCAGCAGGAGGTGGTGATCGGCTCGCCGGTGGCCAACCGCACGCGCAGCGAGGTGGAAGGGCTGATCGGTCTGTTCGTCAACACCCTGGCGGTGCGTATCGACACCTCGGGCGCGCCGAGCGTCGAGGCGTTGCTGGTGCGGGTCAAGGCCCTGACCCTGGAAGCCCAGGCGCATCAGGACCTGCCGTTCGAGCAGGTGGTGGAAATCACTCGGCCCGTGCGCAGCCTAGCCCATAGCCCGGTGTTCCAGACCCTGCTGACCTGGCAGGACAGCAGCGCGCCGACCCTGGCCCTGGGCGACCTGGCACTGGAAGGCATCGTCGAGAACAGCCATTTTGCCAAGTTCGACCTGTCGCTGGACCTGGGCGAAGTGCAAGGCACGATCATCGGTGCGCTGGAATACGCGGTGGCACTGTTCGACGAATCGACCATGCGCCGTTATGCGGGTTACTTCACGCGGCTGTTGCAGGCCATGGTCGACAACGACCAGGCAGTGTTGGAGCAAGTGCCGCTGGTGGACGCGGCCGAGCGCCAGCATCTGCTGTTCGGATTGAATGCCACGCAGGTGGACTACAACCTCGACCAGACCCTGCACGGGATGTTCGAAGCGCAAGTGCTGCGCACTCCGCAGGCGCTGGCGGTCAAGGCCGGCGATCAGACGCTGACCTATGCCGAACTGAACGCGCGGGCCAACCAGTTGGCGCATCACCTGCTGGCACTGGGTGTGCAGCCGGACTCGCGGGTGGCGATCTGCGTGGAGCGCGGCCTGGAGATGGTGGTCGGCCTGTACGCGATCCTCAAGGCCGGCGCCGCCTATGTGCCGCTGGACCCGGCGTACCCACGGGAGCGCATCGCCTACATGCTGGAGGACAGCGCACCGGTCGTGGTGCTGGCCCAGGCGTCGACCCGCTCGCTGTTGGGCGACGTGGCGGTGATCGATCTGGAGCAGCCCACCTGGCAGCAGCAGTCGACCTGCAATCCGCAGGCGGCGAGCCTGGCTGCCTACGTGATCTACACCTCCGGCTCCACCGGCCAGCCCAAGGGTGTGATCAACGACCACGCGGGGGTGGTCAACCGCCTGCTGTGGATGCAGGACGCATACGCACTCACCGGCGAGGACCGGGTGTTGCAGAAAACCCCGTTCAGCTTCGACGTGTCGGTGTGGGAATTCTTCTGGCCGCTGTTCACCGGTGCGAGCCTGGTGATGGCGCGTCCCGGCGGCCATAAAGACCCAGGCTACCTGTGCGACATCATTGAGGCCGAGCGGATCACCACCCTGCATTTCGTGCCGTCGATGCTCGACGTGTTCCTGGCCCACGGCGAGGTGAGCCAGGCCAGAGGGCTGGTGCGCGTGATGTGCAGCGGCGAAGCCTTGCCGGGCAGCCTGGTGCGGCGCTTCAAACAGCAGTTGCCGGAGAGCGAGCTGCACAACCTGTATGGCCCGACCGAAGCCGCCGTGGACGTGACCGCGTGGAACTGCGCGGGCGCCGTGACGCCGGACAACACGCCCATCGGCAAGCCGATTGCCAACACCCGCATGTACGTGCTGGATGGCCAAATGCAGCCGGTGCCGCTGGGGGTGGTCGGTGAATTGTTCATCGGCGGTGTGCAAGTGGCGCGGGGGTATCTGAACCGTCCCGAACTGACCGCCGAACGTTTCCTCAAGGACCCGTTCACCGAAGGCCGCCTGTACCGCACCGGCGACGTCGGGCGTTACTTGCCCGATGGCACGCTCGAATACCTGGGACGCAATGACGACCAGGTGAAGATCCGTGGCCTGCGCATCGAACTGGGGGAAATCCAGGCGCGGCTCACCGAGTGCCCGTCGGTAAACGAAGCGGCGGTGATCGCCCGGGATAACCGGCTGATTGCCTACTACACCGGCGTGCCCAGTGCGGTCGACAGCCTGCGTGCCCATCTGCTGCAACACCTGCCGGAATTCATGGTGCCGGCGCTGTTCGTGCACCTCGACACGCTGCCCCTGAGCCCCAACGGCAAGCTCGACCGCAAGGCGCTGCCGGCGCCGGGCCTAGACGCAGTGGTGGTGCGCGAGTACGAAGCCCCCCAGGGCGACACGGAAATTGCCCTGGCCGAGCTGTGGGCCGAGTTGCTCGGTGTGGCGCGCGTGGGCCGTCACGACAACTTCTTCGAACTGGGCGGGCACTCGTTGCTGGCGGTGAGCCTGATGGGCCGCCTGCGACGCCTCGGCTGGTCGGCGGACGTGAAAGCGCTGTTCGGCCAACCCACCCTGGCGGCATTGGCGGCGGCGCTGGGCGGTGGCCACGAGGTGGCGGTGCCGGCCAACCGGATTGCCGCCGATTGCCTGCACATCACGCCGGACCTGCTGCCACTGATCGCGCTGGACCAGGCGGCCATTGACCGCATTGTCGGGTGCATTCCCGGCGGCGCGGCCAATGTGCAGGACATCTACCCATTGGCGCCGTTACAGGCCGGCATTCTCTACCATCACCGCGCGGTGCAGGAGGGGGACGCGTACCTGCTGCAAGCGCAGTTCGCCTTCGACAGCCTGCAACGGCTGGAGGCGTTCGCCCTGGCGTTGCAGGCGGTGATCCAGCGGCACGACATTTTGCGTTCGTCCTTCCACTGGGAAGGGCTCGAGGAGCCGGTGCAGGTGGTGTGGCGCGAGGCGCGGCTGAGCGTTGAAACGGGACCGGTGCCGTCACGCCTGGCAGTGGGCCAGGCGCCGCTGATGCGCCTGGTGTATACCCGCGAGCCGCAGCGGGTGGTCGCGACCTTGCTGTTCCACCATCTGGTGATGGACCACATTGCCCTGGAGATCCTGCAACACGAACTGCAAGCTTTTCTGCTGGGTACTCCGCAGGCGTTGGGCGCGGCGGTGCCGTATCGCAACTATGTGACCCAGACGGTGACTCAGGCCACGGACGACCACGCGCTGTTCTTCGGCGAGATGCTCGGTGATATCGATGAGCCGACCGACGTGGCATACCTCGGGGCCGAAACGCGCGCGCAGCAGGCCCTCGACCTCCAGTTGAGCCAGCGTGTACGGACCCAGGCGCGCCAGGCGGGGGTCAGCGCCGCGAGCCTGATGCACCTGGCCTGGGCCCAGGTACTGGGCAAGGTCTCGGGGCGCGAACAGGTGGTGTTCGGCACCGTGATGCTCGGTCGCCTGCAAGGCGGCGAAGGCGCCGAAAGGGCCATGGGCGTGTTCATCAACACCTTGCCGCTGCGGGTCGACCTCGGTGAGCGCTCGGTACTCACGGCACTGCGCGCCACCCATGGGCGGCTGACCGAACTGCTCAGCCATGAGCATGCCCCGTTGGCCCTGGCCCAGCGTTGCAGCGGTGTGCCGGCGGCGACGCCGCTGTTCAGCGTGCTGTTCAACTACCGCCACAGTGCGCCTCAGGCCGGTGGCGTGGCGCAGGCGTGGCAGGGCATCGAACTGCTCAAGGCCGAGGAACACACCAACTATGGCGTGTCGCTGAGCGTCGACGACCTGGGCGAAGGCTTCAGCCTGACGGCTCTGGGGCAGGGCGCCGAACGCTTGTGCGGCTACTTGGCGAACGCCGTGGAGCACGTGGTGAAGGCGCTGGAAGATCACGCGCAGATCGCGGTGAGCCACGTGCCGATCCTGCCGCTCGCCGAGCGCCGGCAATTGCAGGCGTTCAACGCCACCACCCGGGCGTTTCCCCGTGAACACACGGTGCAACGCCTGTTCGAAGCCCAGGCCCAGGCGCGTCCTGCCGCCGTGGCGGTGCGGCATGGCGAACAGACCGTCAGTTATGGTGACCTGAACACCCGCGCCAATCAGTTGGCCCATCACTTGCTGGGCCTGGGCGTGAAACCGGGAGACAACGTGGCGCTGCTGTTGCCGCGCTCCCTGGACCTGCTGATCAGCCAACTGGCGGTGCTCAAGTGCGCGGCGGCCTATGTGCCGCTGGACAGCAACGCCCCTGCCGAGCGTCAGGGCTTCATGGTGCAGGACAGCGGTGCGGTCTGGCTGTTGACCCGCAGTGACGCGGTCATCCCGTACCCGGCGCGACGCCTGGACCTCGATACGCTGGTCCTGGACCCGCAACCGAGCCACAACCCGGACCTGTCGCAGACCTCGGACAGCGTGGCGTACATCATGTACACCTCGGGCTCCACCGGCACGCCCAAAGGTGTGCTGGTGCCCCATCGCGGCATCACGCGGTTGGTGATCAACAACGGCTATGCCGATTTCAACGCCAGCGACCGCGTGGCCTTTGCCTCCAACCCGGCGTTCGACGCGAGCACCATGGACGTGTGGGGCCCGCTGCTCAATGGCGGCCAGGTGCAAGTGGTCGACCACGCCACCTTGCTCGACCCGCTCGCCTTTGGCGCTGCGTTGCAGGGCGCGACGGTGCTGTTCGTGACCACCGCGCTGTTCAACCAGTACGTGCAACTGATCCCCGAGGCCCTGGCCGGCTTGCGCATCCTGTTGTGCGGGGGCGAACGGGCCGATCCGGCGGCGTTCCGCAGTTTGTTGGCGCGGGCCCCGGCGTTGCGTCTGGTGCATTGCTACGGGCCGACGGAAACCACCACCTACGCCACTACCCACGAAGTACGCGCGGTGGCCGAGGACGCGGACAGCGTGCCGGTGGGACGGCCGATCTCCAACACGCAGGTCCATGTGCTGGATGCACAGCTGCAACCAGTGCCGGTGGGTGTCATCGGGGAAATCTGCATCGGTGGCGACGGCGTCGCCAAGGGTTACCTGAACCGGCCTGAACTGACCGCCGAGAAATTCGTGCAAGACCCGTTCGTGGCCGGCGCGTTGCTGTACCGCACTGGCGATCTTGGGCGCTGGACGGCGGACGGCCTGCTCGAGTGCATCGGCCGCAATGATGACCAGGTGAAGATTCGCGGTTTCCGCATCGAGCTGGGAGAAATCGAGGCACGCCTGGCGTCCTTCGCCGCGCTCCAGGACGTGGTGGTACTGGCCCGCGAGGACGTGCCGGGCGACAAGCGCCTGGTGGCCTACTTCACCTGGGCGGCTGACCCCGTGGGCATTGAGGCGGTACGCGCCCATCTGCAAGGGCAGTTGCCCGCGTACATGGTGCCCTCGGCCTACGTGGCGCTGGCGCAGCTGCCGTTGACCGCCAACGGCAAGATCGACCGCAAGGCCTTGCCGGCTCCGGCCTGGGAGAGTTCGGCCAGCCAGGACTTCGAAGCCCCGGTGGATGAACTGGAGCAGACCCTGGCGCAGCTGTGGGCCGACGTGTTGAAGCTGGAACAAGTGGGGCGGCACGACAGTTTCTTCGAGTTGGGCGGGCATTCGCTGTTGGCGATTCGCCTGGTGACGCTGCTGGACGAAGCGGGGGTGCAAGTGTCGCTGGCCGAACTGTTCCAGCACGCCAGCGTGGCCTCGGTAGCCGCGATGTTGCGCCTGCGCACCGATGCGCCGGTGCGGGACCCGGCAGTGATCACCGTGCGCAGCGGCGGTAGCCAGGCGCCGTTGTTCCTGGTGCATGAGTTCAGCGGCCTCGACGTGTATTTCCCGGCGCTGGGCCAGCACCTGCCCGGCGACTACCCGATCTATGGCCTGCCGGGCGCGCCGCTGGGCGCGACGCAACTCGACACGATGGAAGGTCTGGCGGCGCGCATGGTCGGCCTGATCCGCGAGCGCCAACCCCATGGGCCCTACCGCATCGCCGGCTGGTCGTTCGGCGGCGTGCTCGCCTATGAAGTCGCCCTGCAATTGCTGGGGCTGGATGAGCCGGTGGCGTTCCTCGGCCTGATCGACAGCTACGTGCCGCGCATGACCGACCAGGGCAAGGCGCGCTGGTCCGGGCCGGACGCGCTCAAACGGCATTTGCTGCTGCAATGCAGCGCGTATTGGACAGCACAGGGAGGTGCGGATGAGTTGGCGAGCCTTGAACAACTGGAGGCGGGCATTGGACAGCTGGACGTTGCGGGCCTGCTGCAACGCTGTCGCGATCAAGGTCTGCTATACGCGCAAATGGCGGCAGCGACGGATGCGGACCTCTTGAATTTCATCGAGAGGGAAGTGGCGCACGGACATGCGCTGGCGCATTACAGCCTGTTCCCGCTGCCAGTGCCGGTGCATCTGTTCAGTGCGGCCGAGCGCCCCACCGAACTGTCACGACGCAGTCAGTCCCTGGGCTGGAGCGACGCGCTGGCGCCTGGGCAACTGCGCCAGGTGGAAGTGCCGGGCGATCACCAGAGCATGATGCAGGCGCCGCATATCCAGGCGCTGGGCCGCGCGATCAGCGATGCGCTGACGACCAGCGCGCCAGTGCAGGAGGCGGCGCATCAACCCTTGTTGCGTATCCAGAGCGGCCGCGCGGGCCATGCCCCGGTGTTCTGCGTGCCGGGTGCGGGCGACAGCGTCACCGGCTTTGTCGGCTTGAGCGAGGCACTGGGGCGCGACTGGCCGCTGTTCGGTTTGCAACCCCGCGGTCTGGATGGCGAGGCGGTGCCCCATAGCCAGGTGGAAGCGGCGGCGCGCTGCTACCTGACGGCGCTGGAGCAGGAATGCCCACGGGGGCCGGTGCACCTGGTCGGACATTCGTTCGGCGGCTGGGTGGCGCTGGAAATGGCGCTGCGCTTGCAGGCGGCGGGGCGCGAGGTGGCGTCGTTGACGGTGATCGACAGTGAGTCGCCGTTGCGCGCAGGCCAGCCCTATACGACCACGGCGGCGTTGGTGCGCTTGATCGAATCGATGCAGTTGTCGGCGGGCCGGTCGCTGGGCATTGATCTCGAGGATTTTGCCTTGCGGGATGAGCGCGCGCAGCAGCAGGCGTTGCATGGGGGCATGGTGGGCGTGGGGCTGTTGCCGGCGCGGGCCAGTGTGGACGCGATGGCGGGACCGGCGCGCACCTATGCGGCGGCATTGCGTACCCGCTATCGGCCGCAGCAGCGGTTCAACGGGGTGGTGCGGTTGGTATTGGCACAGGACCCGGCGCTGGATGCGGCGGGGAATCAGCGGGAGCAGGGGTTGATGATCGAGGGCTGGGAGCGGCAGGGGCGTTCGCTGGAGGTGTGGTATGGCGAGGGTAACCACTTCACGTTGCTCAAGGCGCCGAATGTGGGTGGGTTGGCACGGTGGTGGCTGGATCGGGTTTTGGTTGGGGAGGGGGTGTCGTGATGTGCATGAGGCGGGCGCACCGAGTACATATCCATTGCTGCGGTAACGGCCACTTGGGGTTCGGCCAGCGTGGTTTGACGGGTCGCCTCAGATCAAAACCAAAAGCGCGACGACCTGGTAGCCGACCGGTTTCTGGAAGCCGGTCTCGGTCCAAATGTGGGAGCGGGCTTGCTCGCGAAGGCGGCGTGTCAGCTATTACAGCACTAACTGATCCACCGC
>NZ_JBSVVZ010000074.1:0-29989 GCF_054071875.1 Pseudomonas sp. SDO524_S393
GCGTCAGTCATGAATGTGGCGGCTGACACTGCGCTTTCGCGAGCAAGCCCGCTCCCACACAAGCTTGCTCCCACCTGTGATCTTCAGTGTTCTTTAATCGCGTTACTCAGCGAAACTGCGGTCGAAGAAGTAGATTTCTCCAGGTTTCAGAACCGCCACTGTCGCCTGGGGCCTGCCGCCTTCGCCTTGCTTCTTGCGCCCGGTCTCGCGCAAGTACCCAGCCTCGGTCAGTTTCAATAGCCGCTGACGAATACTGGTCTTGAGCACCGGCCGCTCCAGCACCCGGGAAAAGATCGTGGTCGCTTCCGGTGCACTGAACTCCTTGCCCAGGAACATCAACGGCAAGCTGCTGTACAGCGACTTGGACAGCAACCGCTCCTGAACCGCCGCCACAATCCGGTTGTGATCGAATGGCAGCTTGATGCTGCCCTTGGCCACGGCGTCCAGGGCAAACCAGCCTTGATGTTCACCCAGCCGTACCTCATCCGCGACGATCGCCAGGTAGTAAGTGGACGACGACCAGCATCGCGGATCGCGAAACGCATCACCCACGGTGCCCACTTGCTCGCTCCAGACCAGCTTCAGGCCCACTTTGTCACTGGCGCGCAGGCGCTCCACCGCCGCCTCGAGGCTCAGATCTTGCACATCGCCATTGACCACCACGCCGGGTAACGCCCAATGCCCGGCGAAAGGTTCGGCGTCGCGCTTATTCAGCAGCAGCTTCAGTTCACCGGAGGTGCGGCAATAGAACAATACGCACAGGTCGACAGTGTGGAGGTAGGCGCTGAGCGGCATGTGAGGTCCTTCCAGAATTGCAGTGGGGCACAGTCTAACGGATCAAACAGATATGTCATGTACTGAGTCCAGCATAGATAACCAAATGTTTCTTGCAATGAAAGTACATGACGTGTACTTTTGTTTCAGGCCACAGGAGAACCGCCATGATCCTCGCGAAAACAGCCATTGCTTCATTCGATGTCGACGCCCAGAAGAGCTTCACGCCGCTGTGCCCCAACGAATTGCCGGTGGCCGGCGGTGACCGGATCGGCGCCGAGCTCAATTACATGGCCAGCCTCGCCGGCCATCGCGTTGGCAGCAAGGACGCCCACACCCCGCACGCGCCCTGGGTGGTGTCGCAGCACAGCGACATGCTGCAACCCACCGGCCTGGCACATGCCGATGTCACTTGGGTGAGCCACTGCGTACCGGGCACGGAAGGGTTTACCTTGCTTGACGAATTGCCCACGCCCTATGACTACGATTACTTCATCTGGAAAGGCGTCGAACCCGACCTGCACCCCTACGGCGCCTGCTACCACGACTTGCACGACAAACTGTCTACCGGCGTGATCGAGTACCTGAACGCCCAAGGCGTGACCCGTGTGATCGTCGGCGGGCTGGCCCTGGACTACTGCGTCAAGACCACCGCGTTGCAACTGCTCAAGGCTGGCCTGGAAGTGGTCCTGCACCTGCCGGCGTGCCGGGGCATCAGCGCGGAGGGCGGGGTGCAGGCCGTGAACGATCTGCTCAAGGCCGGCGCCGTCATCAGCCGCACCCGCGAAGAACTGGCCGTGATGGCCACGCGTTAAGGAGAGACAGCATGGAAAGTGCCTACGACTATGAAACTTCGGTGATTCAGGGCTTGCTCGACACCGACTACTACACCTTCACCATGATGCAGGCCGTGCTGCACCAGCACCCGAATGTCGACGTCGAATACAACTTCATCGTCCGTTCCAGGGAAAAACTCGGCCATCTGATCCCCGAGCTGCGCGCCGAACTCGAGAAAATGGCCGGCCTGCACATGCGCGAAGGTGAACTGCGCTTTCTGTTCAACCCACGTTTTCGCGAATACCTCACGCCGGATTACGAGCGCTTCCTCGGCCTGTTCCGCTTCAACCTGCGTTACATCCACGTCAGTGAAGTCGACGGTCAACTCAACATCCGCGTGGTCGGCCCGATGCTGCACTGCATCATGTTCGAGCAGCCGGTGCTGGCCCTGGTCAGCGAGTTGCGCAACCGCGACAAATATCCCGACGTGACCCTGGAAGACGTCACGCGCAAGCTTTACCAGAAGTTCGACTGGCTGGAAAAGCACCTCAGCCGCGACGAGCTGGCCGACCTGCGAGTGTCCGACTTCTCGACCCGCCGGCGCCTGTCCTTCAAAGCCCAGCGCGAAGTGGTGGACATCATGCGCCGCGACTTCCCAGGCCAGTTCGTCGGCACCAGCAACGCGCACTTGGCCTACGAATTCGACTTGCCGCTGATCGGCACCATGGCCCACCAATGGCTGATGGTGCACCAGCAACTGGGCCGGCTGCGCGAGAGCCAGAACGCCGCCCTGGAAAACTGGGTGCGTGAGTATCGCGGTCGCCTCGGTATTGCCCTGACCGACTGCATCAGCACTGACTTTTTCCTCAAGGATTTCGACCTGTATTTCGCCAAGCTCTACGACGGCCTGCGCCAGGACTCCGGCGACCCCATCGTCTGGGCCGACAAGGTGCTGGCCCGCTACAAGCAATTGGGCGTCGACCCGATGACCAAGGACCTGATGTTTTCCGACGGCCTGAACTTCGAAAAATGCCTGCCGATCCTGCGGCACGTGCGTGGCAAAGCCAGGTTCGGCTTCGGCATGGGCACCAGCCTGGCTTGCGATGTGGATGGCGTGGAGCCTTTGAGCATCGTCATGAAACTGGTGCGGGTGCACGGCGAGCCGGTGGTGAAATTCTCGGATGACCCCGTGAAGAACGTCTGCGAAGACGCCTCGTTTTTGCAGTACGCAGCGCAAGTGTTCAATGTGGGTAGTGTGGAGGTGTGACATGCAAGACCGTATCGCACAGGAACTGAACATCGACCGGCAACTGGTCAAGGGCGGTGAAGCCAGGGAGATCCAGCGGCGCATCGACTTCATCAAGAACACCTTGCGCAGCTCGGGCTGCAAGGCGTTGGTGTTGGGCATCAGCGGTGGCGTCGATTCCCTCACCGCCGGTCGTCTGTGTCAGCTGGCGGCGGAGCAATTGCGCGCCGAAGGCTACGCTGCGCGCTTTGTCGCCATGCGCCTTCCCTACAAGATTCAAGCTGACGAACGGGATGCCCGGGCCTCCCTGGACTTCATCACCCCGGATCAGATCGACACCCTCAACATCGCCGCCAGCGTTGACGGCCTCATGGCCAGCCTGACCGCCACACATGCCAGCGCTGACCATCTCGACTTCATCAAAGGCAACGTCAAGGCCCGTGCGCGGATGATCGCCCAGTACGCCGTGGCCAACCTGCATAACGGCCTGGTAGTCGGCACCGACCATGGCGCCGAAGCCTTGATGGGGTTCTTCACCAAATTCGGCGATGGCGCCTGCGACCTGGCACCGCTGTCCGGCTTGACCAAGGCTCAGGTGCGCCTGTTGGCCTCGGCCCTCGGTGCACCGGACAACCTGGTGCACAAACACCCGACCGCCGACCTCGAAGAATTGGTGCCGGGCAAGTTGGATGAACACGCCTACGGTTGCACGTACGCCGAAATCGATGCCTACCTGATGGGCGAACCAGTGAGTGAGCGAGTGCGCAATATTGTGGAACAGGCCTATCTAAAGACCGCCCACAAACGCGCGCTACCCATCACCCCCCTGCAGGAGCCGACTTGCCGGCGATGATCACAACGGCACCGCGTTTCTCCAGAATGCCCGCGTTATCGTTAACGAGCATCGCAGGCAAGCCAGCTCCCACATTGGATCTCCACCGCGGGTAAGAAAGTGCCCGTCACAATGTCCCTGCTGACAGCGTTTTTCCAACCACCCTAAGTACCCTGTGGGAGCTGGCTTGCCTGCGAAAGCGGTGTATCACTCGACATTTTTATTGGATGTGACGCCGTCATCGCAGGCAAGCCCACAGGGGAGTGCGATCAACGCTCGATAGACCGGCTCCACCGCGCGTTCCACTCCGGGCGAGCCTGGTTGACCTGGTCCCAATCAATCGAAATCGCCGTCTGCAAGTAACCCTGCATCGCTTCCACCCGCGCGCGGGTCTTGTCGGTGGTCGGGGTAGTGGGGTTCGACGGGATCTGGTCGCCTTCTTCCAGTGCCGGGGCCTGGGCTTCGGCGGTCAGCAGGAACGCGGCGAGTTTCTGCGCCAGTTCCGGCTGGTCATTACGCGCGATCACGCATTCAGCCACGTTGAGTACCACCGCGCCTTCCTTGGGTTGCGCATATTCCATGGGCACGCCGAGCAGCTTCTGAGTGGCGACCTGGGTCGGGGTAAGCGGAAAGATCGCCGCTTCGTCGGTCTGCACCATCTCGGAAATTTTCGCGGAACTGGCAATGTACTCCAGCACATTGGGCCCGACGGTTTTCGGCCAGGCCTTGAACCCCGGCTCCACGTTGGTCTCGTCGCCGCCCTGGATGCGGTTGAACATCAGGAAGCCATGCAGGCCGAAGGTGGAGGAGGCCAGGGACTGGAACACCACCTTTTCCTTGAAGCGCGGGTCGGCCAGGTCCATCCACGAGGTGGGCGCGGCCCAGCCTTTTTCCTTGAACATCTTGGCGTTGTAGCCCAGGCCCGTGACGCCGAGGGTCACCGCCACCGCTTCCTCCTTGATTTTCGCCTTGGCCGGAATCTGCTCCAGTGTCGGGCTTGGCGCCAGCTTGTCGCACAGGCCCATGGAGATGGCGCGGTACATGATGCCGTCGTCGAGGAACATCACATGCATTTGCGGGTTGTCTTTGTTGGCCTGGACCTTGGCCAGAATGTCCGACGAGGTGCCGGGCACGATCACCACCTTGACGTTGTTGGCCTTTTCGAACGCGGGCAGCACCTTGTCGGCGTACACCCGTTCCATGGTGCCGCCGTTCATGCCCAGGTACAGCGTCGGCGCGGCGTGGGCGGTGGAGGCGAGCAAGGCAAGGGACAAGCAGGACAGCGCAATACGTGGGTTCATGGATGTTTTTCCTCTCAGGCTTGGAAACGACGGATGGAAAACGCTTCGATGGGTTGGCGGCTGGCGCCCGTGCAGACGATCTCTGCCAGGGCTTCGCCGACGGCGGGACCGAGCTGGAACCCGGCGCCGGCAAAGCCGAAACCGTGGAGCAGGCCGGGTTGGGTGCTGCTGGGACCGATCACCGGTTCGTGATCGGGGAGGTAACCTTCGGTGCCGCTCCAGGTGCGAATCGCCTGGGCGCCCTTGAGAAACGGGTACAGCTCGCCGGCGTTGCGCAGGATCTCCAGCACCGCCGCTTGCCCGGGCCGGGCTTGCCGGGGGCCGAGGGCAAAGCCGCGACCGCCGCCCAGGATGCAATTGCCTCGGGCCACTTGCCGCGCATAAATGCCGCCGCCTTCGACGCCGGTACTCACGTTCATCACCACCGGCAGCGGTTCGGTGACCAGCATCGCCGGGTGCGCCGACGTCATCGGCACCGGCTCGCCAAACCGTTCGGCCAGCGTGCCGGCCCAGGCGCCCGCGCAGTTGAGCAGCCACGGCGCTTGCAGGTGCAGGCCGTTGGCGCAGTGCACCTGGAACTGGCGACTGTCATGTTCGATGCGGATCACTTCGGCTTGCTCGTAAAGCGTTGCGCCACAGCGTTGCGCGGCCCTGGCGAAGGCGGGGGAGACCAGTCGCGGGTTGGCGTGCCCGTCCTCGGGGCACAGCGAGGCGCCCACCGCGATATCGCCGACCCAGGGGAAACGGGCGCGCAGCTCGCTGTAATCCAGCAATTGCAAGCCGAGACCAAAGCCACGGGTCTGTTCGGCATATGCCTGCAACGCGGCAAGATCGGCGTGACTGCGGGCCAGCTTCAGGTGCCCTGAGCGCAGGTACTCACCGTCGATGCCGATCAGCCCTGGCAGGTCGGCCCACAACTCATGCGAACGCTGCGACAACGGCAATTGGTGCAAGGGCCGCCCCTGACGCCGCACGCCGCCATAATTGACGCCGCTGGAGTGCGACCCACAGAAGTCGCGCTCCACCAGCGCCACACGCTGACCTTTCTGCGCGAGCATCAGGGCCGCCGAGGCACCGACGATGCCGCCGCCGAGCACAATGACGTCGATCATGGCTGCACCTCGACGCCAAACGGCAGTGGCTTGATCGGCGCCTGGCCGCGCAGCCGCCCAACGTTTTCGATGCCCCGGCCACTGCGCTCGGCCACGATTTCCGCTGCCGCCAGCCCACACATGCGTCCCTGGCAGCGGCCCATGCCGACGCGGCAATGGGCTTTCACGCGATTGATTTCCCAGTGACCTTCATCCACCACCGCACGAATCTCGCCGGCGCTGACTTCCTCGCAGCGGCACACCACCAGGCTGTCCGGCGCCTGTGCCGCCCACTGTGCAGGGAAGGGGAACGCCGTCTCCAGGCCCTGGCGAAAGCGCAGGATGCCTGCCAGCTGCCGCTCCAGCAGCGCGGGGCGACGGTGATCGATCGCCACGCCCGCATCTTCCAGTACCGCCAAGGCTGCGCGCTCGCCGGCCATCTGCGCGGCGTCGGCGCCCATGATGCCGGCACCGTCGCCGGCCAGGTACACACCCTTGACGCTGCTGCGCCCGGCGCTGTCCCGTTGCGGCAACCAGGCGCGGTTCAGGGCGTTCCAGGCGAACTCGCAGCCGAGCAAGTCCGCCAATTGCGTCTCGCTGCGCAGGGCATGGGCGAAGGCCACGGCGTCGCATTCAAGGTGGTGCTCGCCGAAGCGAATACCGCGAACCCGTTGTTCGCCATCGATCTGCGTCAGCGTTGCGCCCTGATGCACGGGAATCCCGTGGGCCGTCAGCCAGGCGCGGTAATACATGCCCTTGGCCAGGGTTGCCGGTTGCCCGAGCAACGCCGGCAATGCGCGGCACTGGGCGCTGAACGGCGCACTGTCGAGCACCGCCACCACCGTGGCCCCGGCCTTGGCATATTGATACGCCACCAGGTAGAGCAAGGGGCCGCTGCCGCAGAAGGCCACGCGCTCACCGATGGCGCAGCCCTGGAATTTCAAGGCGATCTGCGCCGCGCCCAGGCTGTACACCCCGGGCAGCGTCCAGCCGGGCACCGGCAGAATGCGGTCGGTGGCGCCGGTGGCAACGATGAGCTGCGCGTATTCCAGGCTGTCGGCGCGGCCATTGTCGAGCAGGTCGAGGCGCCCATCTTCGGCGTTCCACACCAGCGTTTCCCGGCGATAGTCGATCAGCGGCGCCAACTCGTCCAGCGTGCGGTGCATGGCCTGGGCCTTGTGCGCTTCAAACCCGTAGAGTTGTTTGGCCGAACGCTGGAAGTTCGCCGGTTGGCGTCGATAGATCTGCCCGCCGCCGCGCAGGCTTTCATCCACCAGGCACGGTTTGATGCCATGGTCGAGCAGGGTGCGCGCCGCGCTGATGCCTGCCGGGCCCGCGCCCACGATCACCACCGGCTTCATGGCTGACGCCCCGGCTCGCGGCTGATCGCCTGGCCTTCTTCCAACAGGGTTGAACAAGCCCGCACACGACGCCCGTCTTCCAGACGTACCCAGCAATCCTGGCAAGCGCCCATCAGGCAAAAACCTGCACGGCGTTCGGCGCTGAAATCGCTGCCGCGCAAGTGGTCGGCGCAGGTCAGCACGGCGGTCAGCAGGGTGTCGCCAAGCAGGCCTGTCGCCGGTTGCCCGTCCAGGGTAAAGGCCAGCGTCGGACGCGCGGTTTCGGCCAGTCGTTTGAACAGCGCCATCAATGTTTCCCCACCAGCACACGGTCCAGGCCGTAGACCCGGTCCAGCAGAATCATGGTGGCGGCGGTGAGGGCGATCACCAGCGCCGACACCGCCGCCATCATCGGGTCGATGGACTCGGTGGCGTACACGTACATGCGTACCGGCAGGGTTTGGGTGGCCGGCGAGCTGACGAAGATCGACAGCGTCACCTCATCGAAACTGTTGATGAACGCCAGCAGCCAGCCCCCGGCCACGCCGGGCAGAATCATCGGCAAGGTGATCTGCCGGAACAGCGTAAAGCGGCTGGCCCCGAGGGATTCGGCGGCTTGCTCGGCGCTGCGGTCGATGCCGATGGCCGCCGCCAGCACCAGGCGCAGCACATACGGCGTGATGATCACCACATGGGCCAGCATCAGCCAGGTAAAGCTGCCGTTGACGCCCATCAGCGCGAACAAGCGCAGCATCGCCACGCCCAGCACCAGGTGCGGAATGATGATCGGCGACAGGAACAGCGCGCTGAAAAAGTTGCGCCCCGGTAACGAGTAACGACTGATTGCCAATGCCGCAGGCACCGCGATCAACGTGGCCAGGCTCGCGGCGGTAAACGCCAGGATCAGGCTGTTGTAGAACGCCTGGATAAAATCGGCGCGCTCGAACACCGCGCGAAACCAGCGCAGGGAGAAGCCCGACGTGGGCAGGCTCAGGGTGTTCTCAGGGGTGAAGGCCACCAGGCACACCACCACCAGCGGCGCCATCATGAACAGCACCACCAGCGTGTGGAAACCGAGGGCCAAAGGACCGTTTCTGGACATGCGCTTAAACCCCCAGGGACTTTTTGTAGCGGCCTTCGACCATGCGGTTCCAACTCAGCATGATCAGCAGATTGATCACCAGCAGCGCCACCGCGATGGTCGCACCCATGGGCCAGTTGAGTTCCGAGAGGTACTGGTCGTACACCACCGTGGCGACCATCTTCAGGCGGCGTCCGCCAAGCAGGCCGGGGATCGCAAAGGAGCTGGCGGCCAGGCCGAACACGATCAAGGTGCCGGACAGCACGCCGGGCATGACCTGTGGCAGCACGATCTTGCGCATCACCGTGGCCTGGCTTGCGCCCAGGGACAGCGCCGCCTGTTCAGCCGACGGGTCGAGCTTTTGCAGGGAGGTCCACACCGGGATGATCATGAACGGCAGCATCACGTGCACCAGCGCGATGATCACCGCGAACGGCGTATACAAGAGTTTCACCGGACGCCCGCCGAGGGCCTGGATCACCTGGTTGACCAGGCCGTCGGCGCCCAGCAGCAAGCTCCAGCCGAAGGCGCGTACCACCACCGAAATCAGCAGCGGCGTGAGGATCAAGATCAGGAAGATCGAGCGCCAGGGCGTACCCATGCGGCTGAGGATGTAGGCCTCGGGTACGCCGATCACCACGCACAGCAGCGTCACCAGCGCGCTGATCCAGAAGGTGCGCCAGAAAATCTCGTAGAAGTACGCATCGCTGAACAGCGACAGGTAATGGGCGAAGGTCCACTCATCGGCCTTCACCCCCACCTGATAGTCGAACACGTTGAACGACAGCACCAGCGTCAAGCCCAGCGGCAGGATCAACAACCCGGTAAACAGCGCCAGGGCCGGCAGCGACAGCAGGTAGCCCCGACTCATGGGCGCACCTCATCCGCCGCCAGCACGCGCAGCAGCTCAGCCTGCCAGTCAAGACCGACGACGGCGCCGCAACCCAGCGGCGCGCTGCCGTCGTTGCTGCGCACCACGGCGATTTCACCGAGGCGGGTGTCGACGCGGTACAGCCACTGGCTGCCAAAGAAGTAACGGTCGAGCACCTTGCCCTGCAAACGGCCACTGCCGGCATCCACCATCTGGATCTTTTCCGGGCGCAGGCTGAGGGTCAGCTCGCCGTCGCCGCTTTCAAGACGCACCTGCGCAAGACCCAGTGAGTCGTAGTCGCCGGCCAGCAGGTTGGCCTTGCCGACGAAATCCGAGATGAACCGCGTGCGCGGGTGTTCATACAGCTTGTACGGCGCGTCGATCTGGGTGACGCGCCCGGCCTGCATCACCACCACGCGGTCGCTGATCGACAGCGCTTCGGCCTGGTCGTGGGTGACCATCAAGGTGGTGATGCCGACGGCACACTGGATGCGGCGAATCTCGAACTGCATTTCTTCGCGCAAATTGGCGTCGAGGTTGGACAGCGGCTCGTCGAGCAGCAGCACCGGCGGTTCGATCACCAGCGCCCGGGCCAGGGCGACGCGCTGGCGCTGGCCGCCGGACAACTCCCGTGGGTAGCGCTCGGCGTGCTGGGCCAGGCGCACCAGCTCCAGCACGGTCTTGACCTTGTCGGCGATCTCGGCGGCGGGCACTTTGCGCATCTTCAGGCCGAAGGCGACGTTGTCGCGCACGGTCATGTGCGGGAACAGCGCATAGCTCTGGAACACCACGCCCAGGCCACGGCTGGCGGGCTTGGCGTGGGTGATGTCGCGGCCGTCGAGCAGGATCTGCCCGCCGCTGACGTCCACGAAGCCGGCGATCATTTGCAGGGTGGTGGTCTTGCCGCAGCCCGAAGGGCCGAGCAGGGAAACGAACTCGCCTTTTTCCACTGCAAGGTCGGTAGCGACCACCGCGTCGACGGCGCCGTAGCGTTTGCTCAAGGCGTTGAGCTGGAGAAATGCCATGTCTGCGTTCCACCTTTTTTGAGTCGCGTCGAAACGCGCTTTTTTGTTTTGGGCAGATGCGAAAAGGGTGTTGCCGGTGCGTTGGCGCTCGATCTTGGTCGGCTGCCGGTTGTTGTTCATTTCGCCCCTGTGGACGCAGATTAGGACGAAGCTTAGGATGGGCGGAAGATGGAATTTCACTGAATGGACTATTATTTTCGAGTTTATTCACTCACCGGAATTTTCAAAGAGATTGTGTTTCATGGATTCCACTGATCGAAATGACAATGGCAGAGAAGTCGGAGCAGGCGGGGTGTCGCGCCTGTTCGCGCTGTTGCGAACCCTGGGCGCCGTGCCGGAGGGGGGCGAACGCGTCACTCAGCTCGCGCAACAAGTGGGCCTGTCCCAACCCACCACCCATCGCCTGCTGCGCAGCTTGATGGACGAAGGCATGGTCGAGCAGGACGCGCGCAGCAAACGCTATCGCCTGAGCCTGGAGTTCTTCGCCCTGGCGGCCAATGCCGGCAAGACCGGCAACTTGCGCGACCTGGTGCGGCCCAGCCTGTTGCGTCTCAGCGCGTCATTGGGCGATTCGCTGTTCTTGCTGGCCCGCTCCGGCTTCGACGCAATTTGCCTGGACCGCAGCGAAGGCCCGTATCCGATCCGCACCTTTACCGGCGATATCGGCGGGCGCGTGGCATTGGGCGTGGGGCAGGGCAGTCTGGCGATCCTGGCGTTCCTGCCCGAAGAAGAACGCGAAACGGTAATCCGCTACAACCTGCCACGGCTCAAGGACTTCCACCTGTATGACGAAGTGCTGCTGCGTTCGGAGGTAGAGAACGTACGGCGTCTGGGCTATGCCGCGCGCAATACCGGGGTGCTGGAAGGCATGGCGGGGTTGGCGGTGCCGATTCTCAACCGGGACGGGCATGCCGTGGCCGCGCTGAGCGTGGCCACCATCAGCGACCGCCTGGGCCCCAGCCGCTTGCCGATGGTGGTGGAGTTGCTCAAACGCGAAGCGGCGGCGATCGGGCCACGAATCAACCCGTTCGACCCGACGTTGCGCCGACCGTCGCAGACCTTTGGCGGGTAGTTGCCTTCAGCTTGCACGCGAGGGAATAAACGGCGGGGCTCAGGTGTTTACCGGGATATTCGAAAAACCAGTGAGCCTGAGCCATGACCGAACCCAAGACCTGCCGCCTGCTTCGTCCACGTGCTGCCGTTGTCGGCAAGCAAGGCCTGCACAACGCCGTGGGCATTTCCACCGAAACCGTGGGCGCCACCGGGATCAACCTGCAAATCGTCAGCATCCCGCCGGGCGCTCGGGCCAAGACCCACATGCATGAGGGCCATGAAACCGCGATCTACGCTCTGAGCGGCATCTCCCGCGTGTGGTACGGCCAGCAACTGGAGCAGCACGAGACGATCCATCCCGGCGACTTTTTCTATATCCCGGCGGGCATGCCCCATCAGCCTTACAACGACACCGATGAGACCGTCTCGGTGCTGGTGGCGCGCTCCGACCCCAACGAGCAGGAAAGCGTAGTGCTGATGCCCCACCTGGACACGCTGCACCCCGCCGAGCCCAGGACATGAACACCGACACCGCCTATCGCAGTGCAACCGAGCTGCTGGCCGACATCGCCGCCGGCCGCCTGAGCAGCCGCGCGTTGCTGGAGCATTGCATCGAGCGGATGGAGGCGCTCAACCCGGCGCTCAACAGCGTGATCGCACTCAACCTGGAGCAGGCGCGGCTCAAGGCCGACCTGGCCGATACGGCGGTGCGCAATGGTCTGGCGTTGGGCCCGCTGCATGGCTTGCCTGTGACTATCAAGGACACGTTCGAAGTGCTGGGCCTGCCCTGTACCGCAGGCGCGCCCGCGTTGCGCGAGCACCGCCCGCAGCACTCGGCGGCGGCGGTGAAGCGCCTGGAAGACGCCGGCGCCATTGTGTTCGGCAAGACCAACGTGCCGGCCATGGCCGGCGATATCCAGACCTACAACAGCTTGTTCGGCACCACCAACAACCCCTGGAACCTGGCGCTGACCCCGGGCGGTTCGTCAGGCGGTGCAGCGGTGGCCCTGGCGGCCGGGTTTACCCCGTTGGAACTGGGCAGCGACATTGGCGGGTCGATCCGTATCCCGGCGCATTTCTGTGGGGTTTACGGACACAAGCCCACCCATGGCATCGTCTCCCAGCGCGGACATATTCCCGGGCAGCCGGGTGAGCTGGCGCAAGGGCACTTGAACGTGGTCGGCCCGTTGGCGCGCAACGCCGCCGATTTGCGACTGCTGCTGGACGTGATCACGGACCGGCCTGCCGGCTGGCAACTGGCGCTGCCCGCCGCGCGGCATGAGTCGCTCAAGGCATTTCGCGTGTTGCTCTGGACCGAAGATCCGGCCTGCCCGCTCGACAGCAGCCTGACCGAAGCGTACCGGCAATTGCGCGTCAGCCTGGAAGCGGCCGGGGTGGAGGTGGTGCAGGGCGCGCCAAAGGGCCCGTCGCTGGAGCGTCTGTTCGGCGCTTACCTGGTGCAGTTGGGTGCCAAGCTGAGCGTCGGGTTGTCGCCGGTGAGCCGTTGTTTCATGGGGCTGATGGCGCCGGTGTTGAGAGGGTTGGGCAAGGTGCTCGATCTGCCCCGGCAGGCGGACAAGTTCTATCAGGGCAGTGCCCTGCGCCACGCCGACTGGCTGCAAGCCCATGAGCAGGGCCTGCAGTTGCGCGAGGCGTTCCTGAAGAACTTCGAGGACTTCGACGTGATCCTGGCGCCGCCGACCTTCACGACCGCGTTCGCCCACGACCAATCCCGGGGCATCAGCCTGCGCAGCCTGAATGTGGAGGGGCGCAAGCGTCACTATGCCGACCTGTACACCTGGATCTCGCCCGCCACGCTGATGGGGTTGCCGGCCACCTGCGCGCCCATCGGTCTCACGGCCCAGGGCTTGCCGGTGGGCATCCAGATCATCGGCGCGCCGTTCGAGGATCGCACCACGATCCAGTTCGCCGAGTGCCTGGCCGAGCTGACGGGCGGGTTCCAGGTGCCGCCGACTATGGCATAGCCGGGCGAATCATCGCTTCAGGGCGCACATGGCGCTCGTAGTCCTCGGCGGTGATGAAGCCCAGTCGCACCGCCGCTTCCTTGGGCGACAAGCCTTCGTCCGCCGCCTTGCGGGTGATCTGTGCCACGCGGTCATAGCCCAGCAGCGGGTTCAACGCCGTGGCCATCAACAGCGAGTGCTCCACATTGCGCGCCAGCTGTGGCCGGTTGACCTCAAGCCCGCTGAGCAGCTTGTGGGTGAACAGACTCACGCAGCCGGTGAGTACCTCGATCGAGTGCAGCAGGTTGTGGATCAGCACCGGCTTGGCCACGTTCAACTCGAACGTGCTGGACGCGCCCGCCAGGGTGATGGTGGTGTGGTTGCCCATCACCTGCATCGCCGCCTGCACCAGCACTTCGGCGATGGTCGGGTTGCGCTTGCCGGGCATGATCGAGGAGGTCAGGCCATCGTCCGGCACGATCAATTCACCCAGGCCGCAACGCGGGCCCGAGCCGAGCAGGCGGATGTCGTTGGCGATCTTGGTCAGCGACACCGCCAGCACATTCAAGGCCCCCGAGGCTTCCACCAGCGCATCGTGGGTGCCCATGCCTTCGAATTTGCAGGGATTGGCCTGGAATGCCTCGCCAGTGAGCAGGCTGATTTCTTCGCAAAACGCCACATCAAAACCTTCAGGGGTGTTGAGCCCCGTGCCCACCGCCGTGCCGCCCTGGGGCAGCAGGCGCAGGCGTGGCAGGCAGGCTTCGATGCGCGCGATGCCGTGGTGAATCTGCTGGGCAAACGCGCCAAAGGCCTGGCCCTGGCTCATGGGCACCGCGTCCATCAGGTGGGTACGGCCGATTTTCAGCACGTCTTGCCAGGCATCGGCCTTGGCGTCGAGTTCATCCTGCAGCCGACTCAAGGCTGGCAGCAGGCGTCCACGCAGCTCCAGCACGGTGGTCAGGTGCATCACCGTGGGGAAGCTGTCGTTGGACGATTGCGAGCGGTTCACATGGTCGTTGGGGTGCACCGGGGACTTGCTGCCCAAGGCGCTGCCGAGCCTGAGGTTGGCGACGTTGGCGATCACCTCGTTGGCGTTCATGTTGGTCTGGGTGCCGGAGCCGGTCTGCCAGATCGACAGCGGGAAGTGCGCGTCGAACTCACCGTTGGCCAGGGCCTCGGCCGCCCGTTCGATGGCCTGGGCCAGCTCCGGCGCCAGTGCGCCTAGCCGGGCGTTGGCCCGGGCACAGGCGCGCTTCTGCTGGCCGAACGCGCGGATCAGGCAGGCCGGGAACGGTTGTTTGCTGCCGAACACCTCCAGCGCGCGCTGGGTCTGCGCGCCCCAGTAGCGCTCGGCCGGCAGGCTCACCGGGCCGAACGCATCATGTTCTATTCGTGTATCAGACATCTGCAAACTCCGTTAAAGGGCTGCGCCGGCAGCGCGGCCCAGTACCCGTTGATATTCATCCTGCGCGGTCTGCTGGGAGAACTCCCCCGACCACTTCGACACCACCACGGTCGCCACGCTGTTGCCGATGGTGTTGCAGGTGGCGATGGCCATCGACATGAAGCGGTACACGCCAAACAGCAACGCCAGCCCCTCCGCCGGCAATACGCCGATGGCGGTGACGGTGGCGGCGAACACCACGAAGCTGCCGCCGGACACGGCTGCCGCGCCCTTGGACGTCACCAGCATGATGGCGATGATGCCCAGTTGTTGCTCCCAGCTCAGCGGCACGCCGTAAGCGTTGGCGATAAACAGCACGCACAACGACATGTAGATCGACGTGCCATCCAGGTTGAAGGCGTAGCCGGTGGGCAACACCAGGCCGACGCTCTGCTTGGAACAGCCGAACTTCTCGAGCTTTTGCAGCAGGCGCGGCAGGGCGCTTTCCGACGAGGCGGTGCCGAGCACGATAAAGATTTCATCCTTGATGTAGGTCAGGAAGCGCCACAGGCTGAAGCCACTCAGGCGGCAGATCACGCCCAGCACCACGAAGATAAAGAACGCGATACCCACGTAGAACATCAGCACCAGGTTGGCCAGCGACATCAGCACGGCGCTGCCGTTGCTGCCTACCGCGTACGCCACCGAGCCGAAGGCGCCCAGGGGGGCGAACTTCATGATCAGGTTGATGAACTCGAAGAAGCATTCGGAGATGCGATTCAGGCCGTCTTCGATCACTTCACGACGTTCCGGCTTCAACGCCAGCAGGGCGAAGCCGAACAGCACCGAGATCACCAGCACCTGCAATAACTGGCCACCGGCGAAGGCGCCGACGAAATTGTCCGGGAAAATCCCGTAGATGAAGTCCATGGTCGACGCGGGCGCGTGGCCCTTGGCGACCGCCGCGCTCGCAGCCGCCGCGGCGGCGCTGCTGGGATGAGCATCGTGCATGCCGGAGCCGATCTGCAACAGGTTGCCCCAGAGCAGACCGATGGCCAGGGCGATGGTCGACACCACTTCGAAATAGATCAATGCGCGCAGGCCGACCTTGCCGACCCGCTTGATATCACCGGCCGAGGCGATGCCGTGGACCACGGTGAAAAACACCAGCGGCGCGACGGCGGTCTTGATCAGCTTGAGGAAGATATCGCCAAGAATCTTGAAACTGGCGGCCAACTCCGGTGCGAGAAAGCCGAAGGCGATCCCGAGGAACATGGCGGCGACGACCTGGAACGTCAGGTCCTTGTAGAGCGGTTTTTTTGCGGGGGTGGATGACATGTCTGTGATCTCGTTGTTGTTATTGGCTGTTTGAGCGATGTGTCTGGAGCCTGGCTTTTGTGGTGAGCGAGCTTGCCTCGCGCGGGGCAAGCCCGCTCACTACAAAAACCAGATGTGCCCGAAAGATCAGCGTTTGACTGAGCCTGGGCGCGCCAGCGCGATATCGACCATCTGCGGCGCCAGCCCCAGGTAGTTGGCCGGGTCGGTCAGGCGTTGCAGTTCGGCCACGTCCAGTTGTGCGGTGGCTTCGCCCTGGGCGAGCAGGGCGTCGAGCAGGCTGGTGCCCTGGTCGTTGGCCATGCGGCAGGCGGCGTAGACCACGTCGTGGGCCACCTGGCGGCCAAGCGCCGGAGCGAGCCCCATCATCACCGCTTCGGCGACGATCAGGCCCTGGGTCATGTCGAGGTTCTTGCGCATGCGCTCGGGGCGCACTTCCAGACCGGCGAGCATAAAAGTGGCCTGGCCCAGGGATGCGGCGCTGAGGGCGAAGGCTTCGGGGATGGCGATCCACTCCGCCTGCCACGGGCCGGTGGAGCGTTCGAAGTCCTGGATCATCGCGTCGAGCATCAGCCCGGCGTGTTGGCGCACGCCCTTGGCGGCGGCGTACATCAGCTCGCAGGAAATCGGGTTGCGTTTTTGCGGCATGGTGCTGCTGGCGCCACGGCCCTTGACGAAGGGTTCGTACACTTCGCCCAGCTCACTGGTCATCATCATCATGATGTCCAGGGCGATCTTGCCCAGAGAGCCCGTGACCAGGCCGAGGAAGTTCAGGGTTTCGGCCAGGCCGTCGCGTGCCACGTGCCAGGTGGCCTGCGGCACGCCCAGGCCCAGTTCGGCCATTAGCGCTTCCTGCACTTCCAGACCCTTGTCGCCCAGGGAGGCGAGGGTGCCGGCGGCCCCGGCGAACTGACCGATTTCCACCCGTGGACGCAGTTCCACCAGGCGCTCGGCGTGACGGTCGAACATGCTCAGCCACACGGCGCATTTGTAGCCGAAGGTGATCGGCAGCGCGTGCTGCAAGTGGGTGCGACCGGCCATGGGGGTATCGCGATAACGCTCGGCCAGGCCGGCGAGCAGGCCGCGTACCGCCTGGATATCACGTTCGACGATGGCCAGCGCGGCGCGCACTTGCAGGACCACGGCGGTGTCCATGATGTCCTGGGTGGTGGCGCCCCAGTGCACGTAGCGGCCGGCTTCGCCGCAGATCTTCGACAGTTGCTCCACCAGCGGCAGGATCGGGTAGCCGACGATCTCGGTTTCGTGCTGCATCAGCGCCAGATCCAGGGCGTCGTACTGCGACAGCGCGGCAATCTGTTCGGCGGCCTGCGCAGGGATCACGCCACAGCGCGCTTCGGCGCGGGCCAGGGCCACTTCCACTTCGATATAGCGTTCGATCAGCGCTTTATCGGAGAACACACCGCGCATTTCGGCAGTGCCGAACATGTCGCGGAACAGGGCGGAATCAAAAACGGTGCTCGACATGGGAAAATCCTAATTGTTATTTTTAAACCATACATATTTAATATGTCCGTACATTATGATTACGCCTGTGCTGATACACTGTCAACTCGACAACGAGGGTAAAAATGGAAAGCGTGAGCCAGAGGCGTTATGCGGCGGTGGCCAAGGATTTGATCGAGCAGATTGGCAGCGGCCATTACCCGGTAGGGTCGTTGTTGCCGACGGAATTCGAACTCTGTTCGCTGTATGCGGTGAGCCGGCACACGGTGCGCGCGGCTATCGACCAGTTGCAGGGGCAGGGCATGGTGTCGCGCCGCAAGCGCGTGGGCACCCGCGTCGAAGCCGCGTCACCCCAGGGCGGGTATACCCAGGCGATGGCTTCGGTGGCCGACCTGGTGCAGGTGGCCGAAACCCATATCCGTGATATTCAGGGCGTGCGTGAATTCGTCGCCGATATCGCCCTGGCCCGGCGCCTGGGGCTGGAGCCGGGCGGGCATTATTTCTGCGTGTCGAGCATCAAGGTCGACGCCAGCGCCGGCAATGCGCCGCTGTGCTGGACCGACGTGTACGCCGAACAGACCTTTGCCCAGGTGATTCCCGAGGCGCGCGAACATCCGGATGAGTTGATCGCCGCGTTGATCGGCAAGGCGTTCGCGCGGCATATCGATGTGGTGGACCAGCAGGTGCGTCCGGTGCAACTGACCGCCGAACTGGCCTCCAGCCTCAAAGCCCAGGGTGGGGCGTTGGGGCTGAATATCATCCGCCAGTACCGCGATGAAGCCGGCGCTCTCATTGCCGTGTCGGAAACGGTCTACCCCGCGGACCGTTTCACCCTGACCATGCAGATGCGCCGCGACAAGCTTTGAACCTTACGCCACGTTGAAAAACGCCACCTTGGTGCTCAACCGGTCCGCCAGCTCCGCCAGTTCCTGGTTAGAGTTTTCCACCACTTCGGAGCCGGCGGCCGATTGCACGGTGGAGCTGTGGATGCGCGTGACGTTCTGCGCCACTTCTTCAGCCGCCGCGCTTTGCTGCACCGAAGCACTGGCGATCTGCGCGTTCATGGCGTTGATCGCGCCGACTTCCTGACTGATCTTGCCCAGCGCCACCTGGGAATCGCGGGTCTGTGCCACCGTGACCTGAGCCAGGGTGCGACTGCGCTGCATGATGTCGGCAGCGTCCTGTGTGCCGCTTTGCAGCTTGCCGATCATGTCGCGGATTTCCTGGGTGGACTCCTGGGTGCGGGTGGCCAGCGAGCGCACTTCATCGGCCACTACCGCAAAACCGCGACCATGCTCACCGGCACGGGCGGCTTCGATGGCGGCGTTCAGGGCCAGCAGGTTGGTTTGCGCGGCGATGGCGTTGATCACTTCGATCACGGTCTCGATGTTTTCGCTGTCGCTGGAGACTTGATTGACCCGAGTGGTGGCCTGGTCAAGGATCGTCGCCAGTTCTTCGATGGCCACGGTCACTTCACCCACCAGGCGATGGCCGCTGTCGACTTCCGCGTCGGCCAGGATGGTGGCCTTGGACGCCGCAGACGCATATCCCGAAACCTCGCTGACCGAGGCGGCCATCTGTGTGATCGCTGCCGCTACGTGCTGGGCCTCACTGGTTTGCAGGGTGATTTGCTGGCGGTTGTCGCTGACCACCGACAACAGCGTGACCGAAGAATGGCGCAGCGCCTGGGCCGCCGCGCGCACTTCGGTGATGGTGTCGCCCAGGCGGGCGAGGGCGCTTTTCAGGATGCCCATCACGCTGTCAGGGTAGCGGGTTTCGATAGGCTGGCTCAACTCGCCATTGGCCAGCCGGCGGATCGCCTCGGCGACTTCCTCGGGCTCGGCGCCCAGGGTGGCCTTGACCTTGCGGATGATCAACAGCGACACCAGCACGCTCAACACAATCGCCACGGCACTGGCCAGCAGCATCAGCACCGCGAAATTGCTGGCCGCCGACTGCACGGTGTCGAGCCGCTGCTTGATCTGCGCTTCTTCGAAGTCGATCAGCGCGTTCACGCGTTTGAGCCACTCGCTGTAATGCCCCGAGGTCTGGGCCAGCAGCAGTTCCTGGGCGGCGGCGATGTCATTGCTGCGACGCAGGCTGATCACGCGGTCGCTGGAGACCAGCGCCTGGGTTTCGATGGCCTTGATGTCGCTCAGCAAGCGCGCCTCTTCGGCGCTGGGGGCGGTGGCGCCGAACAGGCGGTCGAGCATGACCGCAGAGTCCTGGTAGTCGCGTTTGAGTTGGTCGATCTCGGCCAGGTGGCGATTGAGCGCCGGTTCATCCTTGACCAGCACCGCGTCGCGGATCGCAATGGCGCGGTTGTGCACGCTGCCCCGGAAGTTGATGGCGTAGCGCTGCACCACAGCCGCTTTTTCCCCGACCTCCTTGAGTGTGCTGTCGATAAACCCCACGCGTTGAATACCGACGGCGGTGATCAGCACCAGCAACGACAGGGTGGACGCAAAGCCCAATCCGATACGCAGCGCTAACGAGACAGGTTTTTTCATGGAAGGCTCGATGTTCAGGGGGGTGAGGAGTGATGGCTAAAAGCTATCTGTCGCGCGAAATCTAACCACCCGTCGACCCGTCGTCCAATCAGTAATTGCTGACCCTGACATTGAGCGAATTGATGGAATAAAACGCCTGGGTCGACGTTCTCTTGCCTAATGCACTTGCATCGGATCCATTCTTGACTAATATAGCCCGGGTAAAACAACTTATACCCGGGTATAAACGAATGGACATGCCTCCTTTTCCCCGCTGTACTGCTTTCGCTCGCCATCAGCGTGTGGCGCAAGGTTCCTACGCTGATGTGGCTTTGGCCCTGGCGGATCTTGAACTGCCTGCCGGCAGTTTTCTGGTGTTCGATGACGCCACCGGCGCCCAGGTGGATTACCCCTGGCCGGCAGGTTATGCCCCTGAACAACCCGAACCAGCTCCAGTTGAAGCCGAAGAAGAACCGCCGGCATCGCCTGGCGTGGGGCGTCCTCGCCTGGGCGTGGTCGCGCGGGAAGTGACGTTGCTGCCGCGTCACTGGGAGTGGTTGGGCCAGCAACGCGGTGGCGCCTCGGCGGCGTTGCGCCGGCTGGTGGATGAGGCGCGCAGCGTGCATGCTGCCCGTGATCGACTGCGCCAGGCCAAGGAAGCCAGCTACCGTTTCATGAGTGCCATCGGCGGCGATCTCGCCGGTTTCGAAGACGCTTCACGTGCGCTGTTTGCCCAGGACGGGGCAGACTTTTCGAATAAAATCGCGCACTGGCCCGTGGACGTACAAACGTACCTGGCCTGGCTGTCGCGCCATGCTTTTTCTGCCTGACCCTCATTTTCGGGACGCGAACCAACCATGGAAGTCACCCAGCAACGACCGTTGTGGCAGATCTACCTGATCTTTCTGGCGCCGATGGTGCTGTCCAATTTCCTGCAAAGCTTTTCCGGCACCCTCAACGGCATCTATGTCGGGCAAATGCTCGGCACCCAGGCGCTGGCGGCGGTGTCGGGCATGTTTCCCATCGTGTTTTTCTTTATCGCCCTGGTAATCGGTCTGGGAGCGGGGGCCTCGGTACTGATCGGTCAGGCCTGGGGTGCCCAGGAGACCGGGCTGGTCAAGGTGATCACCGGCGCCACCCTCACGCTGGGCGCGTTGGTGGGGCTGATCGCGGCGGTGCTGGGCGGCCTGTTCGCGCGCCCGGCGTTGCAGGTGCTGGGCACGCCGCTGGATGTGCTGGATGACGCGGTGGGCTATGCGCAGATGATGATGCTGATCATGCCGCTGTTGCTGGTGTTCATCCTCTATACCCAATTGCTGCGTGGGGTCAGCGACACGATCTCGCCGCTGCTGGCGCTGATGGTTTCGACCCTGGTCGGTCTGGTGCTGACGCCGGCGCTGATTCGCGGCTGGATCGGCCTGCCGCCCCTGGGTATCCAGAGTGCGGTGTATGCCGGACTGGTGGGCAACGCCTCGGCGATGCTGTTTCTGGTGCTGCGCCTGCGCCATAAAAAACACGTGATGGCGCCGGATCGCGAACTGCTCGCGGCGTTGCGCCTGGACCGCGCGATCCTGGGTAAAGTCCTGCGTATCGGCCTGCCCACCGGCTTGCAGATGGTGGTGCTGTCGCTGTCGGAACTGGTGATTCTGGCCCTGGTCAACGGCCACGGCTCCCAGGCCACGGCGGCTTACGGCGCGGTGACGCAGATCGTCAACTACGTGCAGTTTCCGGCACTGTCGATTGCCATCACCGCCTCGATCCTCGGCGCCCAGGCCATTGGCGCCGGGCGCCTGGAGCGTATCGGGCCGATCCTGCGCACGGGGCTGTTGATCAACACTTGCCTCACCGGTGGCCTGATCCTGCTGGGGTATGGCTTGTCCCACTGGCTGCTGGGCCTGTTCATCACTGACGACACGGCGCGGCTCAACGCCGAGCACCTGTTGCATATCATGCTCTGGAGCATCCTGGTGTTCGGCTTCCAGGCGGTGGTGGGCGGGATCATGCGCGCCAGCGGTGTGGTGCTGATGCCGGTGGCCATCTCGATTTTCTGTGTGCTGTGCGTCGAGTTGCCGATCGCCTACCTGTTCAATGCGCACTTTGGCCTTGAAGGCGTGTGGATGGCATTTCCGGTGACCTACCTGGCGATGCTGGCGTTGCAGGTCACGTATTACCGGCAGGTGTGGCGGCATAAGCAGATCAAGCGCCTGGTGTGATAAAAGGTTGCGCACTTCAAGGACACAAGGCTTTTCACGTCATGGCAAACCCCTACGCCGAGTTGTTCCAGGCCCCTGGCGCGCGTGCCTTCGTACTGGCCGGCATGCTCGCACGCATGCCGGTTTCCATGACGGGCATCGGGCTGATCACCATGCTCTCCCAAGTGAACGGCGGCTACGGCCTGGCGGGCTCGGTGGCCGCCGTGTTTGCCTTGGCCACGGCGTTTTGCGCACCCCAGGTGTCACGTTTGGTGGACCGCTACAGCCAGGGCCGGGTACTGCCGATTGCCGCGCTGATCGGCGGCGGCGCGCTGTTGCTGCTGTTGCTGTGCACCCACTTGCAGGCGCCGGCCTGGACGTTGTTCCTGTTTGCCGCGTTGGCCGGTTGCATGCCCAATATGTCGGCCATGGTGCGGGCGCGCTGGACCGAGTTGTATCGCGGCCAGCCCCGGCTGCAAACCGCGTTTGCCCTGGAGTCGGTGCTGGACGAAGTGTGTTTCATCATCGGCCCGCCGATTTCGGTGGGGCTCTGCGTGGTGGTGTTTCCCGAGGCCGGGCCGCTGGTCGCGGCGTTGCTGCTGGCGGTGGGCGTGACGGCCTTCGTGCTGCAACGCCAGACCGAACCCCCGGTGCACGCCCGCCACGAACATCACGGGCGCTGGCTGATCGCTTCGCCGCCGGTGCTGATCCTGATGATCCTGCTGCTGGCCATGGGGGTGATCGTCGGCGTGGTGGATGTGGTCAGCGTGGCCTTCGCCCAGCAACAGGGCCAGCCGGCGGCGGCGAGTATTGTGCTGTCGGTTTATGCGATCGGTTCATGCCTGGCCGGGCTGGCCTTTGGCACCCTCAAGCTCAAGGCGCCGCTGCCCCGCCAGTTCCTGTTCTGTGGCGTGGCCACGGCGCTGACCACCTTGCCGCTGCTGCTGGTGAGCAACATTCCCGGGCTTGCCGTGGCGATCTTCATTTCCGGGCTGTTCTTCGCCCCCACCCTGATCGTGTCCATGGCCCTGGTGGAGCGAATCGTCCCGCCCAGCCGCCTCACCGAAGGCATGACCTGGCTGATCACCGGCCTGAGCATCGGCGTGGCCATCGGTGCCGCCAGCTCCGGCTGGCTGATCGACCACTTTGGCGCCACCAGCGGTTTCTGGGTGGCGCTGGCGGCAGGGGCGGTGGTGCTGGGGGCGGCGGTGCTGGGTTATCGGCGATTGGGGTGAGGGGTGGACGCCGCCTCGCCGTTGATAAAGTCATCCACTGCCTGGCGAAAGGCAATCTCCAGTTCCTTGCGGTTTTGGCCTTCATAACTCACCAAGGCATCGATGTGTAATAGCCTTCCATACAGGCAGTTGTCTTCGACGCTGGTTTCTACTGAGCCGCTATGACACTGGTATTTCAATGGACGATTCACGGGTCGTTTCTCCTGACGGCACCTGCTCGATGATCGGGCGCCGTTCACCCTAGGTTCCAGGCGCTTCAAGAGATGTAGGCGCCGTATGGGTTTCTCGTAGGGCGCTTCCCGGCAGCCCGCATTCCTTGTAGATAGCAGCCAATATCCCCCCGCTAATTTTTCCCTCTCCGGTTCGTTTTATAGGGACGACGTGCCTTTGTGCTTCCTGCCTATTGCTCCGGACTCCAAGAAATGAATGCTGAAGACTCCTTGAAACTTGCTCGCCGGTTTATCGGGTTGCCCCTGGAAAAGCGTCAGCTGTTCCTGCAGGCCCTGCAGAAAGAAGGCGTGGATTTTTCGCGGTTTCCCATACCGGCAGGGGTCGAGACCGAGGATCGCCAGGCACTCTCCTACGCGCAGCAGCGCATGTGGTTTCTGTGGCAACTGGACCCGGCCAGCGGTGCCTATAACCTGCCGGGGGCGGTGCGACTCAAGGGCGTATTGAGCCTTCCTGCGATGGAGCAGGCGTTCGCCAGCCTGGTGGCACGGCACGAAACCCTGCATACGGTGTTCCAGCGCCAGGCGGATGAGCGCCTGGCACAGGTTGCGCGGATGCCAGAGCTGGCCGTCGAGCAGACGAACCTGAGCCACCTGGCCGTCGCCGAACGCGAGCAGGCCGTTATCGACGCCGCGACGCGCCAATCGCTGCTGCCGTTCGACCTGGAAAACGGCCCGCTGCTGCGTGTGCAGTTGCTCAAGCTCGACGAGCACGAGCATGTCTTGCTGCTGACCCTGCACCACATCGTTTCCGATGGCTGGTCGATGAATGTGCTGATCGACGAGTTCATCCGCTGCTACGACGCCCATGAGCGCGGCGAAGCACCGCAATTGCCGGTGTTGCCGATCCAGTACAGCGATTACGCCCTGTGGCAGCGCCGCTGGCTGGAGGCGGGGGAGCAGGCCCGTCAACTCGAGTACTGGCAAGCGCGCCTGGGGGATGAGCAGCCGGTGCTGGAATTGCCCACCGACCGCCCGCGCCCGGCCATGCCCAGCTACCAGGGCACACGCCATGACTTTGCGATTGACCCGGCGCTGGCCGCGCAATTGCGCAGCTGCGCGCAACAGCACAATGTCACCCTGTTCATGCTGCTGCTCGGCGCCTTCAATGTGCTGCTGCATCGCTACACCGGCCAGGGCGATATCCGTATCGGCGTGCCCATCGCCAACCGCAACCGCAGCGAAGTCGAAGGGCTGATCGGGTTTTTCGTCAACACCCAGGTGCTGCGCACCGAGCTGACCGGACAAACCCGCGTTGCCGAGCTGCTGCAAGGCATCAAGGAGCATGCACTGGGTGCCCAGGATCACCAGGAATTGCCGTTCGAACGCCTGGTGGAAGCACTGAAAGTCGAGCGCAGCTTGAGCCACACGCCGTTGTTCCAGGTGATGTACAACCACCAGCCGGTGGTGGCCGATATCGCCTCGGTCAGCACCGCCTCCGGCCTGGAGTTGTCGCTGGTGCAGTGGCAAGGCCGCACCACCCAGTTCGACCTGACCCTCGATACCTTCGAGAAGTCCGGCACCCTGCACGCGGCGCTGACTTATGCCAACGATCTGTTCGACGCGCCCAGCATCGCCCGTATGGCACGCCACTGGATCAGCCTGTTGCAGGCCATGGTGGCCGACGGCGAGCAGCGCGTCGGTGAGTTGCCGATGTTGGTCGCCGATGAACAGCGGGTGCTGGTTCAGGACTGGAACCAGACCGCCAAACCGTATCCGACCGATTGCGCCATCCATCACCTGATCGAACAACAGGTGCAGCGCACACCGCAGGCGCCGGCGCTGCTGTTCGGTACGGTCAGCCTGACCTATGGGCAACTCGATGCCCGCGCCAACCGGTTGGCCCATGCCCTGCGTGCGCAGGGCGTCGGGGCGGATTCGCTGGTGGGGATCTGCGTCGAGCGTTCCATCGAAATGGTGGTGGGCCTGCTGGCCATTCTCAAAGCCGGCGGCGCCTATGTGCCACTGGACCCGGAATACCCGCGCGAACGCCTGGCCTACATGATCGAAGACAGCGGCATCCGCCTGCTGCTCAGCCAGCACAGCCTGTTGCCGTCGCTGCCTGCCGAGGGCATCCAGGTGATTGCCCTCGACCAGCCCGCCCAGTGGCTTGACGGCTACAGTGACGAATCGCCCGCCGTGGAGGTTCACGCGCTGAACCTCGCCTACGTGATCTACACCTCCGGTTCCACCGGCAAGCCCAAGGGCGCCGGCAATAGCCACCGTGCGTTGGTCAACCGCCTGTGTTGGATGCAGCAGGCCTACGGTCTGGATGCCGGCGACGCGGTATTGCAGAAAACCCCGTTCAGTTTCGATGTGTCGGTGTGGGAGTTCTTCTGGCCGCTGATGACCGGCGCACGCCTGGTGGTTGCAGCGCCGGGTGAGCACCGCGAGCCGGCGCGCCTGATCGAGACCATCGGCCAGTTCGGCATCACCACCTTGCACTTCGTGCCCTCGATGCTCCAGGCGTTCATCCATGAGTCGGGCGTGCAAGCCTGCACCTCCCTCAAGCGCATCGTGTGCAGCGGCGAGGCGCTGCCATTGGACGCACAGCTGCAAGTGTTCGCCAAGCTGCCCGGGGCCGGCCTGTTCAATCTCTACGGCCCGACCGAAGCGGCTATCGACGTGACCCACTGGACCTGCGTCGACGAAGGCCGCGATGCCGTGCCGATCGGTCGCCCGATCGCCAACCTCGGCACCTATGTGCTCGACGCCCAACTCAACCCGGTGCCTGCCGGTGTTGCCGGCGAGTTGTACCTGGGTGGCGTCGGCCTGGCGCGCAGTTACCACCGGCGCCCGGCATTGACCGCCGAGCGCTTCGTGCCCAGCCCGTTCCTGAGCGGCGAGCGCCTTTACCGCACGGGCGACCGTGTACGCCAGCGCGCCGACGGGGTGATCGACTACCTTGGCCGTCTCGATCATCAGGTCAAGCTGCGTGGCCTGCGCATCGAATTGGGCGAGATCGAAACGCGCCTGATGCAGCACCCGCAAGTGCGCGAGGCCGTGGTGCTGGTGCAGGGCGGCAAGCAACTGGTGGCCTACCTGGTGCTGGAAGCCGAACAACCGAGCGACCTCAAGGCCTGGCTGCTTGGCAGCTTGCCCGAGTACATGGTGCCGACCCATATCGTGCCGCTGGCCAAGCTGCCGGTAACCGCCAATGGCAAGCTCGACCGCAAGGCCCTGCCGGTGCCGGATGCGGCGCCGCAGCAGGCCTACAGCGCACCGGAAAACGCCCTGCAAATCACGCTGGCGTCGATCTGGAGCGACGTGCTGGGCGTGAAAAAAGTCGGCCTGGACGATAACTTTTTCGAGCTGGGCGGCGATTCGATCATCTCGATCCAGGTGGTCAGCCGCGCGCGTCAGGCAGGTATTCGCCTCAGCCCGCGTGACCTGTTCCAGTACCAGAGCGTGCGCAGCCTGGCGCTGGTGGCGCGCCATGAGCAAGCGACCGTCATCGACCAGGGGCCGGTCACTGGCGAGGTCATCCTCACCCCTGTGCAGCAGGGCTTTTTCGCCCAGGCCATCCCGGCCCGGCACCACTGGAACCAGTCGCTGTTGCTGACGCCGCGCCAAGCGCTGGAGCCGACGCGTCTGGAAACGGCCCTGACCCGGCTGATCAACCATCACGACGCCTTGCGCCTGCGCTTCGTGCCGCAGGGCGGCGGTTGGCAGCAGCGCCATGCCGAGCCGATCACCGAAACCCCGCTGTGGCAACGCCATGCCGCTGACGACACTGAACTGGCTGCCCTGTGCGATGACGCCCAACGCAGCCTGGACCTGGAACAAGGTCCGCTGCTGCGCGCGGCCCTGGTGCAAATGGCCGACGGCACGCAACGCCTGTTGCTGGTGGTGCATCATCTGGTGGTGGACGGTGTGTCCTGGCGCATTCTGCTGGAGGATTTGCAGCAGGCTTACCGCGACGCGGCACTGCCGGCCAAGACCAGTGCCTATCAGCACTGGGCGCAGCGGTTGCAGGCCCATGCGCAACGCCTGGACGATCAACTGCCGTATTGGCAGGCGCAGTCTGTCGAGGCCGACTTGCCGTGTGACAACCCCCAGGGCGGCCTGCAAAACCGCCTGGGCAGCAAGCTGGAAATCCGCTTCAGCGCCGAGCAGACCCGGCAACTGTTGCAGGATGCCCCGGCGGCCTACCGTACTCAGGTCAATGATTTGCTGCTGACCGCGTTGGCGCGGGTGATCAGCCGCTGGAGCGGCCAGTCCGCGGCGCTGATCCAGCTGGAAGGTCATGGCCGCGAAGATCTGTTCGACGATATCGACCTGACCCGCACCGTGGGTTGGTTTACCAGTCTGTTCCCGGTGCGTTTGCAGGCGGGCGGCGAGCTGGGCGACGCGATCAAGTCGGTCAAGGAACAGCTGCGCGCCGTACCGGACAAGGGATTGGGTTACGGCCTGCTGCGCTATCTGGGCTCGGACGAGGCGCGTGCCAGCCTGGCCGGCCAGGCCGTGCCGCGCATCACGTTCAACTATTTGGGGCAGTTCGACCGTCAGTTCGATGAGTCGGCGCTGTTCGTGCCGGCGGCCCAGGGCAGCGGGCAAGCTCAGGATCCCGAGGCACCGCTGGCCAACTGGCTGACGGTGGAAGGGCAGGTGTATGGCGGTGAGCTGGCGTTGCAATGGGGCTTCAGCCGCGAGATGTTCCAGACCTCGACCCTCCAGCAATTGGCGGATGACTACCGCCAGGAACTGCTGGCACTGATCGAGCATTGCGTCGACCCGCAGCAAGGCGGTTTCACCCCGTCCGATGTGGCGCTGGCGCAACTGACCCAGCCCCAGCTGGATGCGCTGGACTTGCCGGCCCGCGAGGTGCAGGACCTGTACCCGCTGTCGCCGATGCAGCAGGGCATGTTGTTCCATAGCCTGTATCAGCAGGGGAGCGACGACATCTACGTCAGCCAGTTGCGCGCTGATATCCACGGGTTGGACGTGGCGCGCTTCCAGCAAGCCTGGGCCCAGGTGCTGGCGCGGCATGACATGTTGCGCAGCGGCTTTGTCTGGCAGGAAACCCAGGCGCAGCCGCTGCAAGCGGTGCACCGCGAAGTCACCTTGCCGTTCGCCGAGTATGACTGGCAGACCCGGCCGGACCAGCACGCAGCGCTGGAGGCGCTGAGTGAGTCGACACGGGCGCAGGGCTTTGCGCTGGAACGCGCGCCGCTGTTGAGCCTGAAGCTGGTGCGCCTCGGCGCCGATCATTTCCATCTGATCTACACCAACCACCACATCCTGCTGGATGGCTGGAGCCGTGCGCAGTTGTTCGGCGAAGTCTTGCAGCACTATGCGGGCCAGCCATTGGCGCCGGTGCAGGGGCATTACCGCGAGTACATCGCCTGGCTGCAAGCCCAGGACGCGTCAGTCAGCGAGGCCTTCTGGAAAGCCCAACTGGCAAGGTTGCCGGCGCCGACCTTGCTGGCGCCTGGCGCCTCCCCCGAGCCGTCGGCAGCCAAGGCCAGCCATCTGGTGACCTTGACTGGCGAGCAAACCGCCCAACTCAAAGCCTGTGCCCAGGCGCACAAAGTCACACTCAATACCCTGGTGCAAGCCGCCTGGGCCCTGTTGTTGCAACGTCAGACCGGCCAGCAGAGCGTGGTGTTCGGCGCCACCGTTTCCGGTCGGCCCGCTGCTTTGCCGGGCGTGGAGCAACAGGTCGGCCTGTTCATCAATACCTTGCCGGTGATTGCCACGCCGTGCCCGCAACAGTGGGTGGGCGAATGGTTGCAGCAGGTGCAGGCGCACAACCTGAGCCTGCGGGAACACGAACACACGCCGCTGTTCGATATCCAGCGCTGGGCGGGGGCGGGTGGTGCGGCGTTGTTCGACACGCTGCTGGTGTTCGAAAACTACCCGGTGTCCAAGGCTCTGGCCGAGGGCGCAACGGCTGGGTTGATGTTCAGCCAGGTGCAGAATGTCGAACAGACTCACTACCCGCTGACCGTGTTGTTGGGCGCGGGCGCAAGCCTGGAGTTCGAATTCAGCTTTGATGCGCAGCTGTTTAGCCAGGCGCAGATTCGCCACCTGGCCGGGTCGTTCCAGCGCCTGTTGCACGGCTTGGCCGGTCCGGCGCCACAGCGTCTGGGTGACCTGTCGTCCCTGGATGAAGCCGAGCGTCAGCAAGTGCTTTCGGGCTGGAACGCGACTGAGCGCGACTACCCGCAAGGCCAGTGGGTACACCAATTGTTCGAAGCCCAGGCACAGGCCCGGCCGGACGCACCGGCGTTGGTGTTTGGCCAACAGCGCCTGAACTACGCCGAGGTGAACCGCCGCGCGAATCGCCTGGCCCATCGCTTGATCGA
>NZ_JBSVVZ010000075.1:0-29317 GCF_054071875.1 Pseudomonas sp. SDO524_S393
ACATTTGGATCGCGGTCTAATGTGGGAGCGGGCTTGCCCGCGATAGCGTCAGAACATTCAACACCGAACTAACCTTGATCGAGAACCCCATGCCCCAACCACGTCCCTACAAAGTTGCACTCAACGGCTACGGCCGGATTGGTCGTTGCGTCTTGCGTGCTCTGTTCGAGCGAGGGGCGGCGGCCGGGTTTGAAATTGTCGCGATCAACGACCTGGCCGACATGGCCAGCATCGAATACCTGACACGCTTTGACTCCACCCACGGCCGTTTCCCTGGCGAAGTGCGAGTTGAAGACGACTGTCTGCATATCAATGGCAACTGCGTGAAGGTGTTGCGCAGTGCCACCCCCGAAGGCATCGACTGGCAAGCATTGGGCGTGGACCTGGTGCTGGAGTGTTCCGGTGTCTATCACACCCGGGCCGATGGTCAGCGTTTCCTCGATGCCGGCGCACCGCGCGTGCTGTTTTCCCAGCCGATGGCCAGCGAGGCGGACGTGGACGCCACCATCGTCTACGGTATCAACCAGGATTGCCTGACCGGCGAAGAGCTGCTGGTATCCAACGCCTCCTGCACCACCAACTGCAGCGTGCCGTTGCTGCGCCTGCTGGATCAGGCGATCGGCCTGGATTATGTGTCGATCACCACGATCCACTCGGCGATGAACGACCAGCCGGTCATCGATGCGTATCACCACGAAGACCTGCGCCGCACGCGTTCGGCGTTTCAGTCCGTGATTCCGGTGTCCACCGGCCTGGCGCGCGGTATCGAGCGCTTGTTGCCGGAACTTGCCGGGCGAATCCAGGCCAAAGCCGTACGGGTGCCGACGGTGAACGTGTCCTGCCTGGATATCACCATGCAGACCGTCAGCGACACCGATGCGACGGAGGTCAACCGAATCCTGCGCGACGCCGCTACCAGTGGCCCGCTCAAGGGGCTGTTGGCCTACACCGAACTGCCCCACGCCAGTTGTGATTTCAATCATGACCCGCATTCGGCGATCGTCGATGCCAGCCAGACCCGCGTTTCCGGCCCGAGGCTGGTGAACATCCTGGCCTGGTTCGACAACGAATGGGGTTTTGCCAACCGCATGCTCGACGTGGCAGAACACTATCTGCACATCGCCTCCCAACAACCTCAACAGTAATTCAGGAACTGCGACCCATGACCGTGTTGAAGATGACCGACCTCGATCTGCAAGGTAAGCGCGTACTGATTCGCGAAGACCTCAACGTCCCCGTCAAGGACGGTGTTGTCACCAGCGATGCGCGAATCCTGGCCTCGCTGCCGACCATCAAGCTGGCCCTGGAAAAAGGCGCGGCCGTAATGGTTTGCTCCCACCTGGGTCGTCCGACCGAAGGTGAGTTCTCCGCTGAAAACAGCCTCAAGCCTGTCGCCGACTACCTCAGCAAGGCCCTGGGCCGTGATGTGCCGCTGGTGGCTGACTACCTGGGCGGCGTCGACGTGAAAGCCGGCGACATCGTGCTGTTCGAGAACGTGCGCTTCAACAAGGGCGAGAAAAAGAACAGCGATGAACTGGCTCAGCAGTACGCTGCGCTGTGCGACGTGTTCGTGATGGACGCATTCGGTACCGCGCACCGCGCCGAAGGCTCGACCCACGGCGTGGCCAAGTTCGCCAAGGTCGCGGCGGCGGGCCCGTTGCTGGCTGCCGAGCTCGATGCACTGGGCAAGGCCCTGGGCGCACCGGCTCAACCGATGACGGCCATCGTGGCCGGTTCCAAAGTGTCGACCAAACTGGACGTGCTCAACAGCCTGAGCCAGATCTGCGACCAACTGATCGTGGGTGGCGGCATTGCCAATACCTTCCTGGCCGCAGCTGGCCACCCGGTGGGCAAATCCCTGTACGAGCCTGATTTGCTCGACACCGCCCGTGCCATCGCCGCCAAGGTCAGCGTGCCGCTGCCGGTGGATGTGGTGGTCGCCAAGGAGTTCGCCGAAAGCGCCGAAGCCACCGTCAAGCTGATCGCCGATGTGGCCGCCGACGACATGATCCTGGACATTGGCCCGCAAACTGCAGCCAACTTCGCTGAATTGCTGAAAGCTTCCCGCACCATCCTGTGGAACGGCCCGGTCGGCGTATTCGAGTTCGACCAGTTCGGCAACGGCACCCAAGTGCTGGCCAAGGCCATCGCGCAAAGCTCGGCATTCTCCATTGCCGGCGGCGGCGACACCCTGGCGGCCATCGATAAATATGGCGTTAGCGATCAGATCTCCTACATTTCTACCGGTGGCGGCGCGTTCCTCGAGTTCGTCGAGGGCAAGGTCCTGCCGGCCGTTGAAGTGCTGGAAGCCCGGGCCAAGGGCTGAGGCTTGCGATCAGGAAAAGGAGCATTCCCATGATCAAGTGGTTGGCACTGGTGATCGCAGCGGGCCTGGTGGCCGGTTGCGGCAGCACGCCCAACGCGACGCCGGAGGCGGCAACGCCTGCGCCCGCGCAGAAAAAGAGCTGCTACCAGGCTGACTGGCAAGCCGAAACCATGCCGGTGATCAACAAGCGCATCGGCCCCGAACGGCTGGAGAAATATGACTCCGCGCCCAACGGTCAGGAACAGGGCTGCCCTTGACGGGTCTGATCAACTAACCGACAGCAGCGGCGGCCCTGGGGCGCCGCGCGAGGATTGGCAATGAAAGGCGTTTTCGCCCTGGCAGCCCTGGCCTTGTTGGCCGGTTGCAGCACGTTGGACATGTTCAACAAGGCAGAGCCGCAAGACAAATGGACCACCTGGACCTGCGACAGCAAGGCCGAGGTCAACTGGCGCTTTGCCAACCAGGCTAAATCCGAGGTGGATGTACGCCTCGGCGGTTCCGATCAGGTTTACCGGCTTAAACAAGACGTGGCCGCCTCGGGTGTGCTGTACGCCAACGACCAATTGGCGTTTCACACAAAAGGCGAGGAAGGCCTGGTTTACTGGGTCGCCACGGATGATTTGATCGGCCGTGGCTGCAAAGCCCAGTAGGGGATCAATGAAGATCAAATGTGGGAGTTGGCTTGCCTGCGATTGCGGTGGGTCAGCCACTGAAGATGTCGGCAGGTAAGTCGCCATTGCAGGCAAGCCAGCCCCCACATGATTCGGTTCCAGATTGGAATTTGGGTCAACCCATTAGCAATAACGATTCAGCAGGCCAAGGCCCAACCCCTTGATCTGCAATAACTTGAATAGCAGCCACCGCTACGGCAGGCTTGCACGATTAACGACCCTCGACCGGGAGAGACAACACAATGGCACTTATCAGCATGCGTCAAATGCTGGACCACGCAGCCGAGTTCGGCTACGGCGTCCCAGCCTTTAACGTCAACAACCTTGAGCAGATGCGCGCCATCATGGAAGCCGCTGACAAGACCGACTCCCCCGTGATCGTCCAGGCATCGGCCGGTGCCCGCAAATACGCCGGTGCGCCGTTCCTGCGTCACCTGATCCTCGCCGCCATCGAAGAATTCCCGCATATCCCGGTGTGCATGCACCAGGACCACGGCACCAGCCCTGACGTGTGCCAGCGCTCCATCCAGCTGGGCTTCAGCTCGGTGATGATGGACGGCTCCCTCGGCGAAGACGGCAAGACCCCGACCGACTACGAGTACAACGTACGCGTGACCCAACAAACCGTAGCCATGGCCCACGCCTGCGGCGTGTCGGTTGAAGGCGAGCTGGGCTGCCTGGGTTCCCTTGAAACCGGCATGGCCGGTGAAGAAGACGGCATCGGCGCCGAAGGTGTGCTGGATCACAGCCAGATGCTGACCGACCCGGAAGAAGCCGCCGACTTCGTGAAAAAGACCCAGGTTGATGCCCTGGCCATCGCCATCGGCACCAGCCACGGCGCCTACAAGTTCACCAAGCCACCGACCGGCGACGTGCTGGCTATCGACCGTATCAAGGAAATCCACAAACGCATCCCGAACACCCACCTGGTGATGCACGGTTCTTCCTCGGTGCCGCAAGAGTGGCTGGCGATCATCAACCAGTACGGCGGCGACATCAAAGAAACCTACGGCGTACCGGTTGAAGAAATCGTCGAAGGCATCAAGTACGGCGTGCGCAAGGTCAACATCGACACCGACCTGCGCCTGGCGTCCACCGGCGCCATGCGTCGCCTGATGGCCACCAACCCAAGCGAATTCGACCCACGTAAATTCTTCGGCGCCACCGTGACGGCGATGCGTGATGTGTGTATTGCACGTTACGAAGCGTTTGGTACTGCCGGTAATGCTTCGAAGATCAAGCCGATCTCGTTGGAAGCGATGTATCAGCGGTATTTGAAAGGTGAGTTGAACGCTAAGGTGAACTAAGCCTGAGACGTTTAAAAAGGAGCCCGCAGTGATGCGGGCTTTTTTGTGCCTGCCTTTGTAGCAGCCGGCTCCTACAGGTTGTGAGGCGGCGTCTAGTCGTGATCAATATCCAACTTGGCAAACGTCACCCGCGCTCCCTCCTTGCTGTTCCCGCTGTTGTCCTGCACATACGCCCCCGCCTTGAAATACAACGGTTTCGCCCCCCACGCCGCGCCAATGCGCTCATTCCACTCGCCATCGGCGGCATACACGCTGAGCAGCCCGGCCTTGTTCAGGTTGATCACGTAGGTAAAGCGCTTTTCCAGCGGCACATTGGAGGCGACGATGATTACCCGGCCTTCGCCTTCGTCCGGGCGCATGCGGACTTTGGCGACGATGTTGCCGGTCTGGGTTTTTTCCTTGAATTGATACTCCAGCTTGATCAGCGGTTTCTGGCTGTCGAAGGCGTGGATCTGGCCGATCACGATCTTGCCGGTGGAGGGCACCTGGTTGACGGTGAGGGTGGCACGCAGGAAGTTGTCGGCGTCGGGGTAGGTCCAGTTGCGCAGGCGTCCGTCGGCGTAGGTTTCGCGCAGTTCGCTGCGCGGGTAGATGGCATTTTCGGTGCGGCTGCCGGTGACGGGGGTCCAGAATTGCACGTTGCTGCCTTCGGCCTGGAAGTATTGGTCGTTGAAGCCGCTCATCAGTCTCGGTGTGTCGATGGTGGCGGGTGGGGAGCCGACGGGGATGCTCAGGTTCCAAGTGGAGAGGTCGATCATGGCGCGTGCCTTTTTACAGAGGGGTGAAGGCTTTGGCCCAAGGGCCAGACAGGTTCTTTATAGGCGGTGGCCGCTGGATTGTTAAACAATTGCTGGCGACTTATTGGCGTCAAATGAATGTCAAATAGCCATGTTTCCCGTGGTACGCGGGCTGCAGGCACTGACCGTTAGTCGGCTTCATGAGCTTTGATGCGATGATGACAAAGGCGCCACTTCTGATTTTCTGGATCCAGGGCTAGAGTGAGGCCTCAGTGTTGATCCGGGTTTTTCTCCCAGAAGTGACCGGAGTGGCTCCCAAGGAAGATACGTAGCATGGAATGCGCTCCACACGACGGCGATGGCGGTTCGGTTCTTCTGGTGGTCGATGACTACCCGGAAAATCTGATCAGCATGCGCGCCCTTTTGCAGCGGGAAGACTGGCAGGTGGTGACCGCCGGTTCGGGCCTGGAAGCCCTCGAGTTGTTGCTGGTGCATGAGGTCGACCTGGTTTTGCTGGACGTAAAGATGCCCGGCATGGACGGTTTTGAAGTGGCCCGCCTGATGCGCGGCAGCCAGCGCACCCGCATGACGCCGATCATCTTTCTCAGTGCCAATGCCCAATCTCCCGCTTCCGTGCTGGAAGGCTATGCCAGCGGCGCGATCGATTACCTGTTCAAACCCTTCGACCCGCATATCCTCAAGCCCAAGGTCCAGGCATTGCTGGAACACCAGCGTAATCGCCGGGCGTTGCAGCGTCTGAGTCATGACCTGGAGTCGGCCCGTGCCTTTAATGCTTCTGTCTTGGATAACGCCGCCGAAGGCATCCTGGTGGTGGGCGAAGAGGGCGTCATTGAGTACGCCAACCCGGCGATTTCACGTTTGCTCAATGCCACCCTCCTGGAATTGCAGGGTCAGGAGTTCCTGGGTTTTCTGCAAAAGCCCCATGTACCGGCCTGGCCGGAGTCGCCCATGGTCGCTGGCTACCGCAAGGGCGAGACCTGGCGCGTGCACGATGCGATCCTGCGCACCGGGCGTGGGCAGCAGGTGCCGGTGGCATTGTCTTGCGCACCGCTGCCCGCCGAGCAGAAGGCCATGGTGGTGACGGTGCTCGACATGTCCGAAGTACGCCACCTGCACCAGCAGCTGGAATTCCAGGCCGTGACCGATCCGCTGACCGGCCTGCTGAACCGGCGCGGTTTCTATCAGGCCGTCGAAAGTATCTTGTTGCGCAGCGAGCGGGGCGAGCCGTCGTTGGTGCTGCTGTACCTGGATCTCGACGGTTTCAAACGCGTCAACGATTCCCTGGGTCATGACGCTGGCGACGGGGTGCTGCGTTGGGTGTCGGAGCAACTGCAGGCGTGCCTGGGGCCCCATGACATTCTGGGGCGCATGGGCGGTGATGAATTCACCGCGCTGCTGACGCTGGAATTTCCCGAGCAGGCGGCGAAGACTGCGGAAAAACTGATCGAACGCGTGTCAGTCTGCCAGCAGATCGAGGGCCTGGATGTGATGCTGGGTGTCAGCATCGGCATCGCCACCTTCCCCGATTGCGGCTCGGACCTGAGCGGACTGTTGCGGGCTGCCGATGTCGCGATGTACGAAGCCAAGCGCGCGGGCCGTCAGCAATATCGCTATTACGACCAGGAAATGAACGGCCGCGCCCGTTCGCGCCTGATGCTCGAAGACAGCGTGCGCACCGCGATCCAGCACAAGGATTTCACCCTGGTCTATCAGCCGCAGGTGTCGCTTGAGGATGGGCGTCTGCGGGGCGTGGAAGCGCTGTTGCGCTGGCAGCACCCGAGCGTCGGCGATGTGCCGCCGGGGTTGTTTCTACCGTTGCTGGAAGAGGTCCGGTTGATCAGCCAGTTGAGCGCCTGGATCTACCAGCAGGTCGCGGCACAACGCCAGGCGTGGCTGGCCATTTTCGATGATGAACTGGTGTTGAGCGTGAGCCTGAGCAGCAGCCAATTCAATATGCCCAACCTGGCCAGCCAATTGCGTCAGGTCCTTGAGCGGCATGGCCTGGAGGGGCGGCACCTGGAAGTGGAGATCAGCGAGGACAGCCTGATGGCCAACCTGGATGCGTCTGCCAAGCAACTGCGGGCGTTGCGTCAGGTGGGCGTGCGCATTGCTCTGGATGACTTCGGTTCAGGCAATTGTTCCTTGGCGCACCTGCGCGATATGGAGTTCGACACCCTCAAGCTCGACCCCAGGCTGGTCGCGCAGTTGCCGGGTTCGAAACGGGATGCCGCGATGGCGCGCAGCATCATCGAACTGTGCCGGCATTTTGAGGTGCTGGTGGTGGCCGAGGGCGTGGAAACACAGGAGCAGGCCCAATGGCTCAAGGCCAATGGCTGTCCGTTCGTCCAGGGGCCGTGGGCGGCGCAGCCGCTGGTGGCCGAGGCGTTCGTGGACTGGTCACGCGCCCGCTTGCGCTGAATTCGCTACACTGGCGACCCTTCGAACCCTGTTGCCGAGCCCATGACCGCGCTGAAATACCTCCAGGCCTACCCCGTTGCCCTCCAGGAGCAAGTGCGCCAATTGATCGCCAAGGACCAGTTGGGCGCCTACCTCGACCAGCGTTACCCCGAGCGCCATGCTGTGCAGAGCGACAAGGCCCTGTACGCCTACGCCCTGGCCTTGAAGCAGGAACACCTGCGCAACGCACCGGCCATCGACAAGGTGTTGTTCGATAACCGCCTGGACCTGACCCATCGCGCCCTTGGCCTGCACACCACGATTTCGCGGGTGCAGGGCGGCAACCTGAAGGCCAAGAAAGAGATTCGCATCGCCGCGCTGTTCAAGGAGGCGGCGCCGGAATTTCTGCGCATGATCGTGGTGCACGAGCTGGCGCACTTCAAGGAATCGGACCACAACAAGGCGTTCTATAAACTCTGCGAATACATGATGCCGGGCTACCATCAGGTGGAATTCGACCTGCGGGTGTACCTCACGTATCGCGACCTGCAGGGTAAACCCTGACCGCACAAGGCGACCGACCATGGATGTGAGCAAGACCAAAAGCAGCTTCTACCGCCGCCTGTATGTGGCGTATTTGATCGACAGCGGGCTGGCCAGCAGCGTGCCCGCGTTGACCGACGTGACCGGTATGCCCCGGCGCACCGCGCAGGACACGATTGCGGCGCTGGCCGACCTGGATATCGTGTGTGAGTTCGAGCAGGAAGACGGCGCGCGAAACCATGCGGGGCACTATCGGATTCGCAGTTGGGGGGCGATCGACCGGGGTTGGATCGAAGCGAATCTGGTTTCGGTCAAGCAGGTGTTGGGTTATCCCTGAAGCTTGGTGATGACCGTACCGACGCCATCGCAGGCAAGCCAGCTCCCACTTTCTGACTGAGTGAACACGATCCAATGTGGGAGCGGGCTTGCCTGCGATAAGGCCCTCAGTCGCGCCGCATGCCAATATGTGGAATATCGTCTTCCAGATATTCCTCACCCGCCACCACAAACCCATACCTGCCGTAATACCCCTGCAAATGCGCCTGGGCTGACAGAAAAATCGGCATTTCCGGCCAGATATCTTCAATTCGCTTGAGTGTTTCTTCCATCATCCGATGCCCCAGCCCGGTACCGCGTGCCACCGGCGCCACGATGACTCGCCCGATCACCACATCGCCACCCTGGGAGTCCGGGTCCAGCAGGCGCAGGTAGGCCACCAGTTCATCGTTCTGCCAGGCCATCAAATGGTGGGTGTCGCCCGACAGGTCCTGGCCGTCGAGGTCCTGGTAGACGCATTTCTGTTCGACGACAAAGACTTCGTTGCGCAGACGCAGAATGGCGTACAACTGCTCTTTGCCCAGGTCGTCGTGGTGCTTGCAGACCCATTCAATTGTCATGGTGTGTTCTCTCATAAGTGCCTGATCCGGATAGTAAGCGTGGCAGGCGCTGGTGTCTAAATCGGCTATTTTTGTGAATGGCGTCAATTTGCCATCATTGAGTGCGTGCGAGCCCGGGTCGTTTGTGTAATCTGAGCTACTGTTAGAACCTCAGGCCCTGCCTGAGTCAAGGCCACTTCCTGCCTGCCAAGGACTATGAGCATGCCGCGATTCTCTCGTGCCGTTGCTTTGATTGGAGTGTTGCTGCTGGCCCAGCCGGCGTTCGCACAGCGTTTGCGCCTGGTGGCGGACGCCTGGCCGCCCTTTACCGATTCCACCCTGATCAATGGCGGGCTCGCCACCGATATTGTCAGCACTGCGTTGGCCCGTGCCGGTTACGCCAGCGATTTCGAACAGGTGCCGTGGGCGAGGGCGCTGATGGGCGTGGGGGACGGGCGTTACGACGTGCTGGTCAACGCCTGGTACGACGACGCCCGCACGCAGTTGGGGCAGTTCTCCGGCGAATACCTGCTCAACCGCGTGCGGTTTATCAAGCGCCGCGACGATCCCATCGAATTCCAGACCCTGGCGCAACTGCACGACTACCCCATCGCGGTGGTGCGTGGGTATGCCTATTCGGCACCGTTCGATCAGGACGCGCAATTGCAGAAAGTGCCGGTGCACAACTTTGCCATGGCCGTGCGCATGCTGGCGGCGCAACGGGTGCGACTGACGGTGGAAGATGAGTACGTCGCCCGTTATTACCTGGGGCGCGAGTCACCGCGCGTGCGCAATGCGGTGGAGTTCTTGCCCAAGCCGTTGAGTGAAAACAGTCTGCACATATTGGTGAGCCTGAAGAATCCCGAGCATGAACGGATCGTCGCCGGCTTTGATCGGGAGATTGCCAGGATGAAAGCCGATGGCAGCTATGCGCGGTTGATGAGGGCGCATGGGATGTAGAGCCTGTGCGGGCCTCATCGCGGGCAAGTCGAATCGTCGCACCGCCGCTCCCACATTTTGAATTGCGAATACCTTCAAATGTGGGAGCTGGCTTGCCTGCGATAGCGTTTCAATCCGCGCTGGTGTCCTTGATCAGATGCGCCGCCAACGTGCGCAACGGCCCCAGTTGCCGGCAGATCAACGCCAACTGCGTTTGCACCAGTCGCTGGCCTTCGTCGATCTCGTCCGGCATCTGTTCCAGGTCCGCCGCCAGCGCTTCTTCCGCATCGCTCTGAATCGCGATGGGCTGCTTGTTGGCCAGCCCCGTGGCAATTTCGTCGATGCTCAGCGCCAGGGTGTTGCCGGCCCCGTCGATCAGGTGTTCGCGCACGTCGGCGGGCAGTTGGGTTTCGCGATGTGCGCCGAGCCCTGACAAGTAGCTGAGCAAGGTGTGCGATAACACCAGGAAGCGGAAGCCCACGTCTGCTTCCTTACGGAAATGCCCGGGTTCCATCAGCATGTTCGCCAGGGTGGTGGACAGCGCCGCGTCGGCGTTGTGGGCGTTGCGGCGGGCCAGACGATAGGCCAGGTCGTCGCTCTTGCCGGCGGCGTATTGCTGCATGATCTGGCGCAGGTAGATGCTGTTGCAGGTCAGGGTATTGGCCAGCACTTTGTTCAGGCGACGGCCTTGCCAGTCCGGCAGGAACAGGAACACCGCCAGGCCTGCGATCAGGCTGCCGAGCAGGGTATCGAACAGCCTCGGCACGAACAGCCCGTAGCCATCGCCCACCTGGTTGAAGCAGAACAGCACCATCAGGGTGATCGCCGCCGTGGCCAGGGTGTAGCGGGTGGTGCGGTTGATAAAGAACACCAGGCCTGCGGCGATGGCGAACATCGACTGCACCAACGGGCTGGGGAACAGGTCGAACAGCGCCCAGGCCACGGTCAGACCGATGGCGGTGCCGATGATCCGCTGACCCAGTTTGCGCCGCGTGGCGCCGTAGTTGGGCTGGCATACGAACAGGGTGGTGAGGATGATCCAGTAACCCTGGGACGGGTGGATCAAATGCACCATCCAGTAGCCGACGATCAGCGCCAGCGGCAGGCGCAGGGCGTGGCGGAACAGCAATGAAGTGGGCGTCAACTGAGTGCGCAGGCGTGTCCACATTTCCCGCAGGTTGCGTGGCGAACGGTCGAGCAGGCTGCTGTCGGTGGCGTCGGCCAGGGCATCGGGGTTGCTGGCGTCGCTGAGCAGGCGGTCGAGCGTGGACAGGTTGGCCGCCAGGGCGCGCAACGAACGCAGCAAGCCGCGCCAGGCCGGGTTGCTCTGGATGCGCAGGTGTTCCATGGACGCGTTCAAATCGCCCAGGGCTTCGGCGAAGCTGTCGTCATAGATGAACGGCTGGCGCAGTTGGATCGACTCGGCCAGGGTCTGACAGGCCTTGCCCTGCTGGCGCAGCAGACGCTGGCAGCGGAACAGCACATCGCTGTGGAAAAACGCCTCGGCCAGCGCGTTGTACGGGTAGTGGGACGAACTGGCGCGTTCGTGGATGTCCTGGGCCAGGAAGTACAGCTTCAGGTAGCGGCTGACTTTGGAACCTGGGCGGCCATTGCCCACGCGATGCAGAATGATTTCCTTCGCGGCATTGAGCGCCGCTACCACACGGCCATTTTGCTGGGCCAATTCCAGGCGGCGCGCTTCCACGTCCAACTGGCGGATTGGCTCGAACAGTGACGATTTGAGCTTGAGGTAGCGCCCCAGCTCGCGGAACAACCGCGCCAGGCTCTGCTGCACCGGCTGGTTGGAAAACAGTGCCTGCCACAACACCGACAGCACGCCGTACCAGGCGGCACCGGCCACCAGCAACAAGGGTTCGTGCCAGAAGTCGGTGACCGCGCCGCCGCGCTGGTCCACGCCGATCATGGTGTACACCGACAGAATCAGCGTTGCCGAAGCAATCGCGCCATAACGTTCGCCGAGGGCGCCGAGCATGGTCAGGCAGAAACTGGCCAGGGCCAGGGCGACCGCGAAGATCCAGGGGTAGGGAAACAGCAGCTCCACCGACAGCGCGGCAACGCTGAAACACACCAGCGTCACCGCCAGGGCATTGAGACGGCCCTGCCAACTGTCGTCGGTCTCGGCCAGGGCACTGGCGATAATCCCCAGGAACAACGGGATCAGCAGCGTCATTTCATCCTGATACCAGCACAGCGCCATGCTGCCGGTGAGGGCGATGAATACCCGTACGCTATAACTGAATTTATCCAGCGCCCACAGGCGCCGCATGGACTGCTTGAACGAGGTCGATGACATGAAGGCTGAAGTCTTCCGAGACGATGCCGCTAAATTGAGCCATCAGTGACGTCACGGCAAGCGTGGCGATCACATCCAACAGCAAAATTTTATCGGTCACCACAGGGGACAGCATTTCAAGGTTAAGTCGTGTCAGGCGTACTGCGCCGCCGCGTAGCCCGAAGCCCACGCCCACTGGAAGTTGAAGCCGCCCAGGTGACCGGTCACATCCAGCACTTCGCCGATAAAATACAGGCCCGGGCTTTTCAGCGACTCCATGGTCTTGGACGACACTTCCCGCGTATCCACGCCGCCCAGCGTGACTTCCGCCGTGCGGTAACCCTCGGTGCCGGCGGGCACCAACTGCCAACTGCCGAGTTTGTGGGCGATGTCGGCAATTTCGGCGTGGGTGTACTGCTTCATTGGCTTGGACACGAACCAGGTATCTGCCAGCAGGTTGGCCATCTTCTTGGTGAAGAGCTCGCCCAGCAGGGTTTTCAGCTCGCTGTTGGGGCGCTCGGCCTGTTGCTGTTGCAGCCAGGTGTGGGCGTCGTGGTCGGGCAACAGGTTGATTTCCACCGTGTCACCGGGTTCCCAGTACGAGGAAATCTGCAGAATCGCCGGCCCGCTGAGGCCACGGTGGGTAAACAGGATGTTCTCGCGAAAGCTCTGGCCATTGCAGCTGACCAGGCAATCCACGGAAGTACCGGACAGCTCGCCGCACAATTCCTTGAGCTGGTCGGTGATGGTGAACGGCACCAGCCCGGCGCGGGTCGGCAGCAGTTCATGACCAAATTGCCTGGCCACTTGATACCCAAATCCGGTGGCGCCCAGTGTGGGAATCGACAGGCCGCCGGTGGCGATCACCAGCGATTCGCAGCGCAACTCACCCAGCGTGGTCTGCAACTGATAGCCACGGTCGAGTTTGGCGATTTCCTGGATCGAGGTGTCCAGGTGCAGGCTGACACCGGCCTGATCGCATTCGTCGAGCAGCATGCCGAGGATGTCGCTGGACTTGTTGTCGCAGAACAGCTGGCCGAGTTTCTTCTCGTGGTACGGCACGCCGTGCTTGGCCACCAGACCGATGAAATCCCACTGGGTGTAGCGGGCCAGGGCGGACTTGCAGAAGTGCGCGTTGTGGGAGAGGAAGTTCGCAGGCTCGGTGTACATGTTGGTGAAATTGCAGCGGCCACCGCCGGACATCAGGATCTTCTTGCCGGCCTTGTTCGCATGGTCGATCAGCATCACTTTGCGCCCGCGTCCGGCAGCGGTCAGTGCGCACATCAAACCTGCGGCGCCGGCGCCAATGATCACAACTTCGGTCGAGCGCAAAGCAATGTCCTCACAAAAACTCAATATGAAATGCAATCAAATGTGGGAGCTGACTTGTGTGGGAGTCGGGCTTGCCCGCGATGCAGGCACCTCGGTATGTCAGTGACACCGAGGTGATGCTATCGCAGGCAAGCCAGCTCCCACACAAGCCAGCTCCCACATTGATTCGGTTCCCACAGTAAATATGTGGGGTTCTTACAGGATCCGCACGCGCAACGAACGGCCCTTGATCTTGCCATCGTTCAAACGCTGCAACGCCTGCTTGGCGATCCCGCGCTCTACCGCCACATAGGCCTGGAAGTCAAAGATCGCGATCTTGCCGACCTGGGCACCCGGGATGCCGGCTTCACCCGTCAACGCGCCGAGGATATCGCCCGGGCGCACCTTGTCTTTACGCCCGGCAGCGATGCACAGGGTACTCATCTGCGGCAGCAGCGGACCACCGCCCTGTGGCTTGAGGTTGTCCAGTTGGTCCCAGTTCAACGGGGTTTTCTGCAACTGCTCGATGGCCTGGGCGCGGTGTGCCTCGGACGGTGCCACCAGGCTGATCGCAATTCCGGTCTCGCCGGCACGCCCGGTGCGGCCCACGCGGTGGATGTGGATTTCCGGGTCGCGGGCCAGTTCGACGTTGATGACCATGTCCAGCGAGTCGATGTCCAGGCCGCGGGCGGCGACGTCGGTGGCCACCAGCACCGAGGTGCTGCGGTTGGCGAACATCGCCAGCACCTGGTCACGGTCGCGTTGTTCCAGGTCGCCGTGCAGGCCGACGGCGGAAATCCCCTTGGCCGTCAGGTGGTCCACGGTTTCCTGTACTTGTTGCTTGGTAAAGCAGAACGCCACGCACGAGGCCGGGCGGAAGTGCCCCAGCACCTTGGTCACGGCGCTCATGCGTTCTTCCGGCGAAATTTCGTAGAAACGCTGCTCGATCTGATCGTCGGAGTGGAACGCCTCAGCTTTCACCTGCTGTGGCGCGCGCATGAACTTGGAAGCCAGTTGCTTGATGCTCACCGGGTAGGTAGCGGAGAACAGCAGGGTCTGGCGACGTGCCGGGGTCTGGCCAATGATGTCTTCGATGGCCTCGTAGAAACCCATGTCGAGCATGCGATCGGCTTCGTCGAGAATCAGCGTGTTCAGGCCGTCCAAGACCAGCGAGCCTTTGCGCAAATGCTGCTGGATGCGCCCCGGGGTGCCAACGATGACGTGGGCGCCGTGCTCCAGCGAGGCGATCTGTGGGCCGAGGGACACGCCGCCGCACAGGGTCAGCACCTTGATGTTGTCTTCGGCGCGGGCCAGGCGGCGGATTTCCTTGGCCACCTGGTCGGCCAGTTCGCGGGTCGGGCACATCACCAGCGCCTGGCAACCGAAGTAACGCGGGTTGATCGGGTTCAGCAGGCCGATGCCGAAGGCCGCGGTCTTGCCGCTGCCGGTCTTGGCCTGGGCAATCAGGTCCAGCCCTTTGAGGATCACCGGCAAGCTTTGCGCCTGGATCTGCGTCATCTCGACATAACCCAGCGAGTCGAGGTTAGCCAGCATGGCGGCGGACAGGGGCAAAGTATTAAAAGCGGTGGCGATGGTAGTCACGGGACTGGCTCTGCAAAACAAAATGTCGCGCAGTGTACCAGTCTCGTGGGAATTTCCCTGCAAGTTCTAGACGAGAAGCCTGTCAATGCTCGATGTCGTGCTCACGGCTGACCACCCGTTTGCCGTCGGTGGGCGACAATTGCAGGAAGATCGCCGCCGCCAGCATCGCCATGATACCCACGGTGAGGAAGGTCAACTGGAACGCGCCGAGTACGCTTTCCACACCGTCATTGCCGGTTTCGGCGGTAAAACCGCCAAGCAGTGCACCGGCGCAGGCCACGCCCAGGCTGAGGGACAACTGCGCCACCACCGACAGCAAACTGTTGCCGCTGCTGGCTTGGGCGTCGTCGAGGTCGATCAGGGTGACGGTGTTCATCGCGGTGAATTGCAGGGAGTTGATCGCCCCCAGGATCGCCAGCATGCACAGCAGCAGCGGGTAGGGCGTGTGCTCGCTGACCAGGCCCATGCTGGCCAGCATGATGCCCAGCGCCAGGGTGTTGCCGGTCAGCACGATGCGGTAGCCGAGGCGTTCGATCAGGGTGCGCGCGATGGACTTGGCGAACATCGCCGCCGCCGCCAGCGGCAGCATGCTCATCCCGGCTTCCGACGGTGAATAACCCAGCGCCACCTGCAACAGCAACGGCACCAGGAACGGCAACGCGCCGCTGCCCAGCCGCGCGAACAGGTTGCCGAGGATGCCTACCGCAAAGGTGCGGGTCTTGAACAGCACCGGCGAGAACAGTGGGTTATCGATATGCCCGGCACGCAGCCAATAGGCGGCCAGGCAGGCCAGCCCGCCGAACAGCAGCAGCATTACCCGCAGGTGCGGCAGGTGCAGTTCGCCCAGGCCTTCCATGGCGATGGTGATCAGTACCATCGCCGCGCCGAACAGCACGAAACCCACACCATCGAAGCGCGTGCGTTCGCTGCCGCGCAGGTCGGGGATCAGTTTCCACACGGCGTAGCACCCGATCATGCCCACCGGGAGGTTGATCAGGAAAATCCAGTGCCAGGTCAGGTATTGCACCATCCAGCCGCCCAGGGTCGGACCAAGCAGCGGGCCCAGCAGGCCGGGAATGGTAATGAAGCCCATGATCCGCACCAGCTCGGAGCGCGGGTAGGCGCGCAGCACCACCAGTCGCCCGACCGGCAGCATCAACGCGCCGCCCAGGCCCTGGATCACCCGGGCGCCCACCAGTACGGTCAAGCTGTTGGACAGGGCGCAGAGCAGGGAGCCGATGCTGAACAACAGGATCGCGCCAAAGAAGATTTTCTTGGTGCCGAAGCGGTCGGCGATCCAGCCTGACGCCGGGATCAGCAAGGCCACGGTGAGCATGTAGGCGATCACCACCCCCTGCATGCGCAGCGGGTTTTCCGCGAGGTCCCGGGCCATGGCCGGCAGTGCCGTGTTGAGGATCGTCCCGTCGAGCGATTGCATGAAGAAGGCAATCGCCACCACCCAGGGGAGCCAGCGGGCGGTCTTGGCATCGAGCGGGACACGGTTCGGCATGGAAACCCTTTTTGTTAGCAGGCTATGTGTCGGCGATTATGCGCCATCCTTCGCGCTTTTTCCCACCAGGAAATCCAGCAGTTCGCGGTGCACTGCCGTGGCCGCTTCGCTGGATTCGAGGTCGAGCAAATGGCCGGTGTGTTCGGCCACGGCAAAGCTCGAGCGCCCCACGTACTGCTTGAACAACCGGGCCTCGGCGGCGGGGGTGTATTCGTCCAGGGCGCCGTTGAGAAAGTGCACCGGCGTCTCGATCTGCTTGAGCGCCGGCAGGTAATTGCCATCGCCCAGCGCCAATACCTGGTGGATGTGAAAGCGCGCCTGGCGGTACTCGGTGGTGGCCATGGTCGACAGGTGTCGGTGATTGTTGCGCTTGAGTCGGGGCGACAGGTATTTGCCCACGGTTTCGTTGAGCAGGTGGCCGACGGCGGATTTGTCATCGGCCTCGATCAGCACGCGCACACGTTCCACATAGTCGAGCATGGCCTGGTTGAGGTTGGGCGCCAGGGCCATCACCACCGAGCTTTCGATGGAAGGCGGGTTGTGGGCCAACGTCAACAGCGTGGAAATACCGCCCCACGAGGCCGACACCAGGTGGTTGACCTGGAAGCGCTCCACCAGGGCGCGCAGCATTTGCACTTCGTCATCTTTGGTGACCAGGTCCAGGTCGGTGTTGTGTTCGCGCGAATAACCGGAGAACGGCAGGTCGAACAGCAACACATTGAAATGCTCGGCCAGGCATTTACTGGTGCGGGCGAAGGAGCGCGTGGTGGATAGCGCGCCATTGACCATCAGCACGGTCTTTTTTTCCGAATCGTTTCCCAGCTGCTCAACATGAACGTTGTAGTGCTTGAACAGCCTTTCAATGACAAAACTTCCATGGTTCATGTCAACGCTCCAGCTTGCCGTTTACCAGGCAAGGTCATGCATCACGTGCGCGCACGCGAGGTTAGTGGCGGGATGCCATTAACCGTTATATCGGGGATTCTGGAGGTGGACAACCGGGCGAACGGTCAATTTCCGAAGGATGAGACGGATCGCCCAGACTGGAGGGCGCTGCCTGTCGGAAAGGGCGTTCCGACAGGGCGAAGGGTGAGTTCGAACGCGCTCAAGTCAGGATCAAGGCTTCCGGTGCACTTTCCCACGACGAGCCGGCAAGTCGTTTGCGAGTGCCCCACAGGTCCATATACCCATCGATGACCGCCACCGAATGCCTGGCATCGGTGAGGGTGCCGACCGCGCCGTTTTTCAACGCCTCGACGGTGCCCTTGCGAAAGTGATCCTTCAGGCCCAGGCGTCTCAAGGCTTCGCCGGGGAATTCACCGTCGTTCAACGTCTGCATCGCGGCGTCGAAACTGCGCGTGGCCCAACCGTCATTGTTTTCGTTCTGGGCTCGTTTGGCACTGGCGGCGTAGAGAAAAATGGCATGCTGCAAGACCGTACCCCTTCCGACCCATCCTGCTTTGGCTTCGGCCTGTTGCAGCTCTTGATGGGTCAGGAAGACGCTGACGTTGTCCCTCATCAAGACCTCATAACCTGCGTCGGTGCGGGTAACCTTTTCGAAAATCCCCCGGGGGTGGCTACCGTACTTGACCATGGCGGCCTTGATGGCCGAGACGGTGACGCAATTGCCCTCGGTCACCTGAAAAAAATCGGCCCAGATATTGTTGGGGCGAACGCCCGAAGTGGTGTCGGAGCGGGGGGCGGCGGTCGGGATTTCGTTTCCTTGGGTGTAATGGGCTTCAAACTTGCCATTGTTCAGCTGTCGGTTATTGACGCGGTGGTTGTCGTAGGGCGTGGCGAAGGTTGAAACGAAAGATGAGACGGTATTCATAGTCAGAGGCTCATGAAGGCAGTGGAAGTTGAAGAACCCTTACGCGAGTTGATACCCGTGGGTTTGCGTGACGCCGTCTTCGGGGAGGGTTTTGCCTTCTTTGACAAAGGTGCCGTCCTGGAACAAGCCGCCGGCGTTTCCTCCAATGATCAACACCAGCCCTTCTGCATCACCGGCCCGCTCGACGTAGTTGATGGCGCGAGTGACTCCCATGCCCTCCAGGATGTTCTTGACGGTACGCCCATGCAGATTGCCCTCCAGTGCCGCCTCGAAACTCAAGCCGAAGGACGGCACCGGCGGTTGCAGGTGTTGGCGCTTGATGTAGGCCGCAAAAATGAAGTTCGCATCATTCAGCAAGCCTTGGTCATTCCCCAGGAACAAAGACTGATCGCTGGCAAGCTTGAGTTCTTCCCGGGAAAGCTCCAGCTTGAACCCGTCCCTGAAGGTGACCTGGTAACGGTTGTCTGCAAAGGTCACGCGTGAGAAGACGTCGGTCGGGCTTTGCCCGAATCGGGCCATCAGCAGCTTTATGACGTCGGCGTGCGTGGCGGTTTCGCCCTGAAAGAAAAACGGCCTTCGCGTGTAGAAACCCAATAAGGGATCGTCCGGTTTCTGGCCGTTTGTTTTGGTGGAGAGGTCGGGCAGCGTCTTGGAAGCTTCGGTGTCGAGCTCGAACGTGAAGGGTTTGACCGGGCGGGCGGGAACGCTCAGGGACGGCGTAGCGTTGGAGGGCTGTTTGAGGACGATAAAGCTCTCGATCCATTTGGGCACGGGTTGCTTGGTGCCGTACGCCTCCATGGAGCCGCCATGGATCATGCCGCGTTTGTGGGCGAACACCTTCATGGCGGGCACGGCCACTCGGTCACCCACGTCGTGGGACCACACCTGCTGCAACTGATAACCGAGGCCTAACAGCGTCAAGGCCGCATGCCCACCGATACCCTCGTCGGCGGCTTGCAGGGTTGCGCTGAAACTGCGTTTATGCAGCTCGCTGCGGTAGCCGATTTTGTCCTGGTCGTATTCGGCCTCGAGGTGTTTGCGTTTATTCATGACGGCGAAGAGGAAGCGTGCATTGCTCACCTGGCTTTTGTCATGCCCGGAAAACTTTGCATAACCTGCAGCCAGGCGTAACTCATCGTTGGAAATATGCAGCTTGAAGCCGTCTTTCATGGTGATGTTGTAGCCGCTCCCGGTGGGGGCGACTTCATCGAACACACTGGACGGACTTTGGCCGAGGCCCGCCATCGCGGTTTTGATTGCGGCCACCCAGTCATCATGGTCGTTGCGACCAAAATAGGGATAGCGTTCATACGTCGCGTACAAGCCTGACCAGATAGCGTCAGGCGGCTGGTTGTTTTGGGGAGCGGGCATGAAGCTGCTCGGAGAGTGCGATATCCCTAAGTTCATGTGAGTTCTCTGACGGGTGTGATGATGCTCGAACCTGAGCATCCCAGTCAGTGGCGGGTGGCAATGATGGGTTCCGGTTGCCTGTGAGGCGATGCGTTACCGGACGTGAACGATCAGACGTTTTGAAATAGGACCGTTCCGAGGTTCAGGTTTTTTGTCGGCACCCGGGTGTAGGAAAGACTCCCGTGCAGTCGCCGGCGTACCGGCTCCTGCACGGGATGGCCTTACAGGGTCAGGGTCAGGCGCTTGACCAGGGCGCCCGGCAACAGGTTGGAGGCGGTGTTGCGCTGGCCATAGGTACTCGCCGACAGCAGCAGTTCCCGATCGGCCGTCAGTGCTTCCAGTTGTGAGCCGAGCAACTGGTAGACGCTGTCATCAAAGCGCATGGTGCTGACCGGCGCCTTGATTTCACCGTCTTCCACCCAAAAGGTGGCGAAGCGGGTCATGCCGGTGAGGCGTGCCGCCGGGAGGTCGGAGTAGTTCAGGTACCACAGGTTACTGATGTACAGCCCGGTGCCCAGTTGTTTGAGAATGTCGGCCTGGGCCAGGCTGCCTGCCGCCACCTGCAAGGCACTGGGCGACTCGTCGCGGCTCGCGCCATTGGCACTCAGGCCGTACTCGGCGGCGCTGCGCGAGTTGACCAACTGGCCTTCGGCCTTGCCCGCGTTGATCAAGGTGACATCGCTGCGCGGGTAACCTTCGGTCGAGAACGCCTGGCTCAGGGAGCCGCTGATGTGTTCGTCGACCCTCACCAGCGGGCTTAGCGACTGCTCGCCGGCATAGAGCTTTTGCAACGAGCTGCCTTTGCTGGCGATGGCCTGGGCGGAAAACCCGCCCCAGGTAATGATGCTGATGATTTCTTCCAGTGCCGCCGGTGCCAGGTACGCGCGGTATTGCCCGGGCGCCAGCTTGTGTGCGGGGCGGCCGAGAAACGCCAGTTGCTCGCGGGCCTGCTGGAAGCGCGCGGCGAACGCGGCGCTGTTCCAGGTGTGCCCGGCGTAGCTGGCTTTCACCGCTTCGCCATTGGCATGGAACAGGCTGAAATCGAAGTTGAAACTATTGGCCTGATGCCAGCCGAACGCGCCGTTGGAACTGGCAAAACCACGGGTGATGGGGCCGGCGGCGTAGAAACCAACCAGGTCCACACCGTCGGCGGCCCGTTCGATGTCTTCCAGCACCTGGGCCAGTTCCGGCAATGGCCGGGTCTGTTCGTTATGGCTTTGCCAGGCCGTGCGGTTGAGCAGCAGGTACGGGTCCTGCGGCAGCAGCGGCAAGGTTTCGCGCAATTGTTGCAGGCCCTCGGCCAAACGCTGGCGGTCCAGCTCCGGCGTGCCGGCAAGCGTGATGGCGAGGTCGGCGTGGCGACCGTCGCTGATCAGCTTGAGATTCAGACTGGCCTGTTGCACCTGGCCGGCCTGACGCACCTGGGCGTGGTTGAAACGCACGAATTCGGACGCTTCGTCTGCGTAGCCCAGTTGAAAATGCTCATTGTCGGTGAGGGCTTGCTTGAGCCATTCCACCAGTGCCTTGAAGTTATTCATCAGGCATCTCCCCCGAAAACGTCGACATGGCTGAACACGCAAGCCGGCGAAGCATGGCCGACGCGGATCACCTGGTTGGGTTCGCCCTTGCCGCAGTTGGGTGTGCCCAGCACTTTGAAGGTGCTGGCGTCGCCGACGGCGCTGAGTTTGCGCCAGAAGTCTGCGGAGATGGCGCGGTAGTTGGGGTTTTTCACCACGCCCTTGAGCTCGCCGTTTTCGATCAACTGGCCCCATTCGCAGCCGAACTGGAATTTGTTGCGCGCGTCGTCGATGGACCACGAACGGTTGGTGGCCATCAGAATGCCGTGTTCGATGCCGCTGACCAATTCGGCAAGGGTCTTGTCGCCGGCCTCGATATTGAGGTTGGCCATGCGGTCGATGGGCGGTCGGTTCCAACTGCATGCGCGGCTGTTGGCCACGCCTTGCAGGCCCGCCCGAAATTGCGACAACGCCCCGCCCAGCGGTTTGACCAACAGGCCGTCGCGGATCAGGAATTGCTTGCTGGCGCGGGTGCCGTCATCGTCATGTCCGTAGCTGGCGAGCTGTTCGGGGATGTCCGGATCGAAGGTCACGTTGAGCAACGGCGAGCCGTATTGCAGATGGCCGAAGTCGCTGGCCTTCACGAAACTGGTGCCCGCGTAGTTGCGCTCATCCCCCAGGATACGGTCGAGTTCCAGCGGGTGGCCGATGGATTCGTGGATCTGCAGCATCATCTGGTCGGGCATCAGCAACAGATCGCGGGGTCCCTGGGGCGTGTTTGGCGCGAGCAGCAGTTGCAGGGCCTCGTCGGCCACCGTTGCGGCGGCGCCCACCAGGCCGAAGCGGCGGATCACCTGCGCGCTGCCTTGCTGGCCGAAGTTGGTGCCGCCCAGGGTGCGGGTCTGGCTGTCGTTGCCGTCGAAGGCGGTGACACTCAGGCCCGGGTAGACGAAGCGCTGAGCCTGGCGCAATTCGGCACCGGCGCTGTTGAGGTAGATCTGTTCAACCCGGGTGGTGCCCAGGCTCACTTCCCAGTGCACCAGGCGCTCGTCCTTGGGCACGGCGGCGGATTCATCGCCGAGCAACTGGTAGCAGTCGCTCAAAGACGGGAAGGGCTGTTCGAGGTCGGGCGAGAGGTAGTCGGCCACATCGCTGGACACCGGCTGCTGGCGCAGGTCGAGCAGGGCATGGGGCAAAATCTGCCGGGCTTGTTGTTCGGCGCGTTCGAGGGCGGCTTGCAGGCCGGCCAGGGAAATATCGTGGGTCGCGGCGTAGGCTTCCACGCCGTTGAGACGCACCGTGAGCATGGCGCCTTCGTCGTGATTCAGGTGGGGCGGTTCGGCGACGTTCTTGCGCACGGCCAGGTATTGGCCGGATTCGCGCACGTAGCGCAGGGAGAAGAAGTCGGCGGTGGTGCGCAGGGCACTGAAATGCTGCTTGAGTGTGGCGTGGTAGTCGAACATGGGGCCTTCCTTGTGGGCGGCTCGGCGCGGGCAGGCAAACAGAGTAGGCCCGGGCTGGGAGCTGATCAAGGAAAGAGGTTCTGCGGTGTCTGGTCGGGCCTCATCGCGGGCAAGCCCGGCTCCCACATTTTGATTTGTGAACCCAATCAAATGTGGGAGCCGGCTTGCCTGCGATACAGGCACCGCGGTGCTTCAGTTACTGCGCGATTTCACGCAGCGGCTTGCCACGCACCGGTGCATCGCCGGCCACGTAGTAGTCGGCGGTGCTGCGCGGCAGCGGCTGACGGCCACGGATCTTGTCGGCGATTTTCTCGGCGATCATGATCGTCGGCGCGTTCAGGTTGCCAGTGGTGATGATCGGCATGATCGACGCATCCACCACGCGCAGGCCTTGCATGCCATGCACGCGGCCTTCGCCATCCACTACGGCCATTTCGTCGGTGCCCATCTTGCACGAGCAGGACGGGTGGAACGCGGTTTCGGCGTGCTCGCGGATGAACTTGTCCAGCTGTTCATCGGTTTGCACCTCGATGCCCGGGCTGATTTCACGGCCACGGTATTGGTCCAGCGCCGGCTGGGCCATGATTTCACGGGTCAGGCGGATGCCGTCGCGGAATTCCTGCCAGTCCTGTTCGGTGGCCATGTAGTTGAAGAGGATGCTCGGGTAGTCCCGCGGGTTCTTCGATTTCAGTTGCACGCGGCCACGGCTGGGCGAACGCATGGAACCCATGTGCGCCTGGAAACCGTGCTCCTGCACACCGTTGCTGCCGTTGTAGTTAATCGCCACCGGCAGGAAGTGGTACTGGATATTCGGCCATTCGAATTCTTCACGGGTACGGATGAAACCGCCCGCTTCGAACTGGTTGCTGGCGCCGATACCGGTGCCGTTGAACAGCCATTCGGCACCGATGGCCGGCTGGTTGTACCAGAGCAGCGACGGGTACAGCGACACGGGCTGGGTGCAAGCATATTGCAGGTACAGCTCAAGGTGGTCCTGCAGGTTCTCGCCGACGCCCGGCAGGTCGTGGACCACCGGGATATCCAGGCTTTCCAGCAATTTGGCCGGGCCGACACCGGAGCGTTGCAGCAATTGCGGCGAAGCGATGGCGCCGCTGCACACGATGACTTCCTTGCGGGCGCGGGCTTCGACACGCTCCTCTGCCGCGCCGATCAGGTAACGCACGCCCACGGCGCGCTTGCCTTCGAACAGCACTCGGTCGGTGAGCGCGTGGGTGACGATGGTCAGTGTGGAGCGCTTTTTGGCGGTGTCCAGGTAGCCACGCGCGGTGCTGGCGCGACGGCCTTTCGGCGTGACGGTACGGTCCATCGGGCCGAAACCTTCCTGCTGGTAGCCGTTCAGGTCGACGGTGCGCGGGTAACCGGCTTGCACGCCGGCTTCGACCATGGCGTGGAACAGCGGGTTGTTGCCGGCTTTTGGCGTGGTCACGCTGACCGGGCCATCGCCGCCATGCCAGTCATTGGGGCCGATGTCGCGGGTTTCGGCTTTGCGGAAATACGGCAGGCAGTCCAGGTAGGTCCAGTCTTCCAGGCCTGGCAGTTTGGCCCAGCCGTCGTAGTCCATCGCGTTGCCACGGATGTAGCACATGCCGTTGATCAGCGAGGAGCCGCCCAGGCCCTTGCCGCGACCGCATTCCATACGGCGGCCGTCCATGTGCGGCTCCGGGTCGGTCTCGTAGGCCCAGTTGTAGCGGCGGCCTTGCAGCGGGAACGCCAGGGCGGCAGGCATTTGCGTGCGGAAGTCGAAACGGTAGTCGGGGCCGCCGGCTTCCAGCAGCAGGACGGTGACGCCTTCGTCTTCGGTCAGACGGGTCGCCAGGGTGTTACCGGCGGAGCCGGCACCCACAATGATGTAATCGTATTCTTGGGACATTGGATGCACCCTCTTTTGAGATAGTCAGGTCGGGCCTCATCGCGGGCAAGCCCGGCTCCCACAGGGGAACGCAGTCCAAATGTGGGAGCTGGCTTGCCTGCGACAGGGCACTCACAGGCAATACAAGGCTCGGGGCTTAGAACACCGAGGCGTAGTCGCCCAGCTCAACCTGGACCGATTTGATGCGGGTGAAGTTGTTCAGCGAGCTGATACCGTTCTCGCGGCCCACACCGGATTGCTTGTAGCCGCCGACCGGCATCTTGGCGTCGGACTCGCCCCAGGCGTTGATCCAGCAGATACCCGCTTCCAGTTGATGAATCACGCGGTGGGCGCGGTTCAGGTCTTTGGTCACCAGGCCGGCGGCCAGGCCGAAGTCGGTATCGTTGGCGCGGCGGATCACTTCTTCTTCGGTTTCGTAGGTCAGGATCGCCATGACCGGGCCGAAGATTTCTTCACGGACGATGGTCATGTCGTCGGTGCAGTCGGTGAATACGGTCGGGGCCACGAACGCGCCTTTGGCGAACGCGCCGTCGGTGAGACGGTCACCGCCGCACAGCAGGCGGGCGCCTTCGGCCTTGCCTTTGCTGATGTAGCCCAACACGCTTTCCATGTGGGCGAAGCTGACCAGCGGACCGAAGTTGGTGTTTTCGTCTTCCGGGTTGCCGACGCGAATGCGCGCCACACGCTCGACGATCTTGGCTTCGAATGCCGCTTGCAGGTGCTTGGGCACGAACACGCGGGTGCCGTTGGTGCAGACCTGGCCGGAGCTGTAGAAGTTGGCCATCATCGCAGTGTCGGCGGCGCGGTCCAGGTCGGCGTCGTCGAAGATGATCAGCGGGGACTTGCCGCCCAGTTCCATGGTCACGTCTTTGAGCGACGAGCTGGAAGCGCTGGCCATGACTTTCTTGCCGGTGTCGGTACCGCCGGTGAACGAAACTTTCTCGATGCGCGGGTGTTCGGTCAGCCAGGTGCCGACTTCACGGCCGCTGCCGGTCAGTACGTTGAACACGCCCGCCGGAACACCGGCCTCGGTGTAGATCTCGGCCAGTTTCAGGGTGGTCAGCGAGGTGACTTCGCTCGGCTTGAAGATCATCGCGTTGCCGGCGGCCAGGGCTGGTGCGGATTTCCACAGGGCGATCTGGATCGGGTAGTTCCACGCGCCGATACCGGCGACCACGCCCAGCGGCTCGCGGCGGGTGTAGACGAACGAGGTGGTACGCAGCGGGATTTGCTCGCCTTCGATGGCCGGCACCAAGCCTGCGTAGTATTCCAGCACGTCGGCGCCGGTGACGATGTCGACGTATTTGGTTTCGGAGAAGGCTTTGCCGGTGTCCAGGGTTTCCAGGGCGGCCAGTTCGTCGTTGCGCTCGCGCAGGATTTCGACGGCGCGACGCAGGATGCGCGAACGCTCCATGGCGGTCATGGCGGCCCAGATTTTCTGGCCTTTTTCGGCGCTGACCACGGCGCGTTCGACGTCGTCTTTGGTGGCGCGTTGTACTTGGGCGAGGACTTCACCGTTAGCCGGGTTGATGGCTTCGAAGGTGGCGTCGCTGCTGGCGTCGCTGTAGCCGCCGTCAATGTAGAGTTTTTGCAGTTCGAAACGGGCCATAAAGTCCTCGCAAGTGCATAAGTGGTTGGCGCGGTTCGGGCGTTGAGCGGTTATGTGTGCTCTAACGTACCCTGCTTGGCCAATTGGAAATCCATGTATTCGTAAGCGATCCGTTGCGCCTGCTCCGTGTCGAAAGCGTCTCCCGACAGGGCGCCGCGCAACCACAAACCGTCGATCAGGGCCGCCAGGCCTCGGGCTGCCTTGCGTGCGCGCGGCAGCGGCAGCACTCGGCGGAACTGGCAGCACAGGTTGGAATACAGACGTTGATCGTTGATCCGCTGCAACCGGTGCAATGACGGGTGGTGCATGCTGGTGGCCCAGAAGGCCAGCCAGGTTTTCATTGCCGGGCCATTGACCTGGCTGGCGTCGAAGTTGCCTTCGATAATCACCTGGAGGTGCGCCCGCGGGCTGTCATCCTTCAGGGCGCGCCTGCGTTCGTGGACGTTGTCGATCAGCGCGTTCATCAGGTAACGCATGGTCGCTGCGATCAGGCCGTTCTTGTCCTGAAAGTAGTGGCTGATGATGCCGTTCGAGACGCCGGCCAAACGAGCGATCAGCGCAATGCTGGCGTCCCCCATTCCGACCTGATCGATGGCCGTCAACGTGGCTTCGATCAACTGCTGGCGGCGTATGGGTTGCATACCGACCTTGGGCATGTAGCACCTCTCCTTAGGCCTTCCGGCGGGCGATAACGTCCGTCGGCTTGGAGGCCAGTCTATTTTGTTTTGATTGAACGTTCAATCAACAAAGAATAAGATCTGCGACAAATGGTCGCTGCCTACAGGTATTTCCTACGTGTGAGCGTCGACATCTGACACCTGTCAAACCCTTTGAAACCGCCCTGGCCATGGCTCTGGCGGGGTTCAGAGGTTTTCGGGGTGTCTTTATAACACCCGTCCGTCGACTGCCGAAAAATCGATGTCCCGGGATAACCGTTGCCTTGTGTTTCTCTCTCGCACTGCCCGGAGCATCTGCGCCATGAGTTCTGCTTCTCTTATAAAAACCCCGCCGGAAAAGGTGCGGGTAAACGGTTGGGTGTTCTACACCTCCACCGCGTTGATTCTGCTGTTGACGGCCATTCTGATCATCGCCCCGCAAGAAGCCGGACGCCTGCTCGGCGTGGCCCAGGCGTGGCTGTCGAAAAGCTTCGGCTGGTACTACATGGTGGTCATCGCCGCCTACCTCGTGTTCGTGGTCGGCCTGGCGTTTTCCTCGTACGGCAAGTTGAAACTGGGCAGCAAGGACGACACCCCGGACTTCAGTTACGGCGCCTGGGCCGGCATGCTGTTCTCGTCGGGCATCGGCATTTCGCTGCTGTACTTCGGCGCGTCGGAGCCCCTGGACCACTACTTCAACCCGCCGGAAGGCGCCGCGGCCAGCAATGGCGCTGCACGCCAGGCGTTGCAACTGACCTTCCTGCACTGGGGCCTGCACGGCTGGGCGATCTATGCCCTGGTCGGCCTGGCCGTGGCGTACTTTGCCTATCGGCACAACCAGCCGTTGGCCCTGCGCTCGGCGCTGTACCCGCTGGCGGGCGAGCGTTGGGTCAAAGGCGCGGCCGGCCACGCGGTGGACGGTTTCGGCATGTTCGTGACCCTGCTGGGCCTGGTGACCAACCTGGGCATCGGTTCGATGCAGGTATCCTCGGGCCTCGAGAACCTGTTCGGCATGCAGCACAGCAACACCAACCTGCTGATCGTGATCATCGTGATGAGCACCGTGGCGACCATCGCTGCCGTGTCGGGTGTGGAGAACGGCATTCGCCGCCTGTCCAACCTCAACATCGTATTGTTCAGCGGTCTGTTGATCTTTGTGCTGTTGTTCGGCCCGACCCTGCACCTGCTCAACGGCTTTGTGCAGAACATCGGCGACTACATGAACGGCCTGGTGCTGAAAACCTTCGACCTCTATGTGTACGAAGGCGACGCCGACAAGACCGAGCGCTGGATGGGCCTGTGGACCCTGTTCTACTGGGCCTGGTGGATTTCCTGGGCGCCATTCGTGGGCATGTTCATCGCACGTATTTCCCGTGGTCGCACCGTGCGCGAGCTGGTGGCCGGCGTGCTGTTGATTCCACTGGGCTTTACCCTGGCGTGGCTGTCGATCTTCGGTAACTCGGCGCTGGACCTGGTACTCAACCACGGTGCGGTGGAGCTGGGCAAGACGGCGCTGGAGCAACCCTCCATGGCCATCTACCAACTGCTTGAGCATTACCCGGCGTCGAAAGTCGTGATCGGCGTGTCGATCTTCGTCGGCTTCGTGTTGTTCCTGACCCCGGCGGATTCCGGCGCGGTGATGATGGCCAACCTGTCCTGCAAGGGCGGCAACGTCGATGAGGACGCACCGCACTGGCTGCGGATCTTCTGGTCGGTGGTCATCACCCTCGTCACCATCGGCCTGTTGTTCGCCGGTAACTTCGAAGCCATGCAAACCATGGTGGTGCTGGCGGGGCTGCCGTTCTCGGTGGTGCTGATCTTCTTTATGTTCGGTTTGCACAAAGCCATGCGCCAGGACGTGGCGGTCGAACAGGAGCAGGCGCAGTTGGCCGAGCGGGGGCGCCGTGGTTTCAGCGAGCGTCTGACCGCGCTGGACCTGCAACCGAGCCAGGGCACCGTGCAACGCTTTATGGACAAACACGTCACGCCTGCGCTGGAAGAAGCCGCGACCGCGTTGCGTGACCAGGGGCTGGAAGTGCAGACGCTGCTGGGTAAATCCAAGCGCTGCATCGGTGTGCGTATCGAGATGGAAGAGGGCAACCCGTTTGTCTACGAAGTGAGCCTGGATGCTTACTCGTCGGCACCGACCGATCTGCCCGAAGAAGAGCGCACGCGCTATTACCGCGCCGAGGTCTACCTGCACAACGGACCTCAGGAGTACGACCTGATGGGCTTCGCCCAGGAACAAATCACCCGGGACGTGCTCGATCAGTTTGAAAGCCATCGGCAGCTCCTTGGCCGGGTCTATAGCTGATAGTTGAAGCGAGCGGCGCCTTCACTGGCGCCGCCTTCTCAAGACTGCAATGCGGTCAACTGTGGGAGCTGGCTTGCCTGCGATAGCTCTGGTG
>NZ_JBSVVZ010000076.1:0-28395 GCF_054071875.1 Pseudomonas sp. SDO524_S393
GTGTTTCAGATGCAGCGTGTCGATGCCATCGCGGGCAAGCCCGGCTCCCACAGGAGAGTGTTTTTGCTTTGGAACTACACACCCCACCGCGGGATGTGGTGGCTGCCCATGGAAATGCACACGTTCTTGATCTCGGCAAACACTTCGAAGCTGTACTGGCCGCCCTCGCGCCCGGTGCCGGAGCCTTTTACCCCGCCGAATGGCTGGCGCAGGTCGCGCACGTTCTGGCTGTTGATAAATACCATGCCGGCTTCGATTCCGCGCGCCAGACGATGGGCCTTGCCGATGTCCTGGGTCCAGATGTAGGAGGCCAGGCCGTATTCGGTGTCGTTGGCCAGTTGCAGGGCCTCGGCTTCGTCCTTGAACGGGATCAGGCACACCACCGGGCCGAAGATTTCTTCCTGGGCGATGCGCATCTTGTTGTTCACATCGGCAAACACTGTCGGCTGGATGAACTGGCCACGGCTCAGGTGCGCCGGCAGATTGGCCGGGCGTTCCAGGCCACCGGCGAGCAGGGTGGCGCCTTCTTCCAGGCCGATCTTGATGTAGCCGGTGACCTTGTCGTAATGGGCCTGGGTGATCATCGAGCCGACCTGGGTTTTCGGGTCTTGCGGGTCACCGACGATCAAGCGTTTGGCGCGCGCCGCAAATTCGGCGACGAACTGCGGGTACACGCTTTCCTGGATAAAGATCCGGCTGCCGGCGGTGCAGCGTTCGCCGTTCAGGGAAAAGATGGTGAACAGGGCGGCGTCGAGGGCACGTTCGAGGTCGGCATCCTCGAAGATCAGCACCGGCGATTTGCCGCCCAGCTCCATGGAGTACTTTTTCAGGCCGGCGGTCTGCATGATCTTCTTGCCGGTGGCGGTGCCGCCGGTAAAGGAAATCGCCCGCACGTCCGGGTGGCGCACCAGCGCATCGCCGGCGGTGGCGCCGTAGCCCTGGATCACGTTGAGCACGCCGTTGGGAATCCCGGCTTCCACCGCCAGGCGCCCCAGTTCATTGGCGGTCAGCGGCGACAGTTCCGACATCTTCAACACCGCCGTATTGCCCAGGGCCAGGCACGGCGCGGTCTTCCAGGTGGCGGTCATGAACGGCACGTTCCACGGCGACACCAACCCGCACACACCCACCGGCTGGTACAGGGTGTAGTTGAGCATCTGGTCGTCCACCGGGTAACTGTGGCCGTCCATGCGCGTGCAGACTTCGGCGAAGAAATCGAAGTTGTGGGATGCGCGGGGGATCAGCACGTTTTTGGTCTGGTGGATCGGCAAGCCGGTGTCGAGGGTTTCCAGTTCGGCCAGGCGTGGCACGTTCTGTTCGATCAGCTCACCGAGCTTGCGCATCAGGCGCGCACGCTCCCTGGCCGGGGTGTTGGCCCACTTGGGGAATGCTTCTTTTGCCGCGGCGACCGCCTGGGCGACTTCTTGCGCGCCGCCGCTGGCCACTTCGCCAATGGCCTCGCCGGTAGCCGGGTTGTAATTGACGAATACGTCTTTGCTCTCGACCTCACGGCCATCGATCCAGTGTTTGATCATGCTGCTTACGCCTCTTTCCGGGCGGAGAAAAAGTCCGCCTCGCTGACAATTCGGTTGACCAGGCGGCCCACGCCTTCGACTTCCACCACCACTTCATCGCCGGGCACCACGTCGGCCAGGCCCTCGGGCGTGCCGGTGGCGATCATGTCGCCGGGTTGCAGGGTCATGAAGCTCGACAGGTATTCGATGAGGTAGGGGATATCGAAAATCATGTCGCGGGTGCTGCCTGCCTGGCGCAGCTCACCGTTGATCCAGGTGCGCAGGGTGAGGTTGGCCGGGTCCGGCACGTCGGCCACGTCGACGATCCACGGGCCGACCGGGGTGGTGGCGTCGCGGTTTTTCACGCGCAGGTTGGGGCGGTAGTAGTTTTCCAGGTAGTCGCGGATCGCGTAGTCGTTGCACACCGTGTAGCCGGCCAGATAGTCCAGGGCGTCGGCGCGCTTGACGTTGCGCGCAGTCTTGCCGATGACTGCCACCAGCTCGCACTCGTAGTGCATGTAGGCGACGTTGTCCGGGCGCCAGGTGACCTGGCGGTGGCCGGTGTAGGTGCCCACGGACTTGATGAAGGCCAGCGGCTCGGTCGGTGGCGTGAAGGCCAGTTCGGCGGCGTGGTCGGCGTAGTTCAAGCCCAGGGCGAACATGCTGCCGGTGGCCGGTGGCAGCCACTCGACCTGGTCCTCGGCGAGCAGGCGGCCGTCGCTCAGGCGCACGGCGTTGTCGGCCTCGACCGTCACGGCGTGGATTTCATTTTCATAGCGGATGCGGGCGTGTTTCATGCCGGGGTCTCCGCTTGGATCTGATTGGTCAGGCGACCTACGCCGCTGATCTCCACTTCAACCCTGTCGCCCGGCACTACATCCACGCGGCCTTCGGGCGTGCCGGTGATCAGCACGTCGCCAGGGTGCAGGGTCATGAACTCGCTGATTTCGGCGATCAACTGCGGGATGTCTCGCACCCAATTCGCGGTGGAGTTTTCCTGGCGCAGTTCACCGTTGACCCACAGTTTCAGGCTCAACTGATTGGCGTTTGCCACCTGATCGCGTGGAACCAGTTGCGGCCCCAGCGCGCAGAACCCATCGCGGCATTTGGCTTTGACGGCAGGGCGGTAGTAGCTGTCTTCCGGCAGGCTGAATTCGTTGACCACCACATAGCCGGCCACATGTTTCATGGCGGTGTCCGCGCTGACACGGCTCGCGCGCTGGCCGATCACCACGCCCAGCGCCGGGCCGGGTTGCAGGCGCTCGCCCTGCGGTTGCAACACCACGCCACCGTGTTCGTTGCGGGTATTCGGCGTCTTGATGAACAGCACCGGCTTGCTCGGCGGCTTCTGGTAGGGCGCCTGCTGGAAGGCGGCGAGATGCTGGTCAAGCAGGCCCTGGTAGTTCAGCGCGACGCCGAACAGGGTGCCGCTGGCAAGATCATGCAGGGTACGGCTCATGCGTTTCTCCTGACGGTGGGACGACTGCCGGGGCAGTTCGTTAATGTGTTAACGTTATAATTAATATGTTAACTACCGTCAAGCGTGGCAAAATCCTCCGGCATTCAAATAACAACAAGGGGGCAGCGTGAAGCCGATTCCCAATATCAACATCGGACAGGTCTACGACCAGCGCTACAGCGACGCCGAGGTGCATTACGACAAGCTTGGCAACCTGGCGGGTTTTTTCGGGCGCAACATGCCCGTGCACCGGCATGACCGGTTCTTCCAGGTGCATTACGTGAAGAGCGGCGCGGTGCGGGTGTATCTGGATGACCGCCAGTTCGTGGAGTCGGGACCGATGTTTTTCCTCACGCCACCCACGGTGCCCCACGCGTTTGTCACTGAAGCCGATGCGGATGGGCATGTGCTGACGGTGCGCCAGCAATTGGTGTGGGCCTTGATCGACGCCGATCCCAGCCTGGCCTCCGGCGCCGCATGCGTGGCGCTCGGGTCACAGGCTCAGGCGCTCGATCCGTTGTTCGATGCGCTGTGCGACGAAATCAACGCCGAACGGGCAGGGCGCGCCGCCGCCCTGGACAGCCTCACGCGGGTGATCATGATTCGCCTGCTGCGGCTGTGCGCGCACTCGCTGCCATCGCGCCCGACCCGCCACGAAGACCTGCGCATCTTCCATCGTTTCAACGAAATGATCGAAGCCCACTACCTGGAACACTGGCCGCTGGCGCGCTATGCCGAGGGGATTGGGGTGACCGGGGCACGGCTCAACGAAGTCTGCCGACGCATGGCCGACCTGCCGTCCAAGCGCCTGATCCTCGAACGGGTGATGCAGGAGGCCAAGCGCCTGTTGCTGTTCACCGGCAGCTCGGCGAACGAAATCTGCTACCAACTGGGCTTCAAGGACCCGGCGTATTTCAGCCGCTTTTTCCTGCGTTATGCGCAGGTGACGCCGGGGGAGTATCGACTGCGGCAGTCGGGCTTGGGTTGATCGCCAATCAGCCGTTGTCTCGTACGGTTTGAAAATCCGACGTGCTGTTACCTTGGGGGAATAACACATATCAGAAATGTTCCCTCGCATTTATTTGCCCGTGAAGTCTGTTGATACAAGACAGGTATCAACGAGCAGGAACCTCTGGACTTTCGCAACCACTGATTAATCGCAATGGTGCCTATCGTTAGTGTGTTGTTGTTTATAAAATATTAATAATTTTTGGTCTAGGTTATATGCTGGGTTCATTAGCGCAACACAATAATTTACTGAATGCTCGAACGTTTTCGGCGGATTCTTTAGTGGGTGCGAGCAATACGCATACGAATCGCATCACCGATATGCCGCGTGCTGAAGGGCGAACGGATCCATATCCTGCGCCGTGGGCGAATGATGTTGTTGAGTCTCCGGGAGATAGGGGGGAGGCGAGTCTTTTCCTTGAAAAGCTGTTGAGTACATTAAAGAGTATTCTTGAAGCATTATCCTCCCCTCGGCAGTCTGTGCCCGGTGAAAGGTCAACGAATGCATTATCATCCTCAGTAACCGTCAAGCCTGTGATACCGGCTTCCACAGGTCCCGGGAATGACCTGTCAGATGTACCCGAAACGGTCACCGAAGCGGTCTCTCCGGATGAAGACGAACTTGATCCCTTTGATGAACTTATTCCGGTTGATGGCACCCCGAGTGAAGAAGCTGTCAAGCCACTTGAATATGCACTTGATCCCTTTGATGACTTTATGAGACCGCTTGGTCCGCATCGGGGAGCAGGTATCAGTTTGATTGATTATGAACGCAAGCGCATAGGCAGTAGGGCAGTGGAGTTTGACGTGGCTGACTTACCGCTTTCAAATAAACCTAAAGGTGAGAAACCGAGCGATATGAAGCATGGCCTTGTTGCCATCCACATACCTTTCCCATGGCTGGGAAAGGACAAGCGCACGCCGTATGTGGAAGTTATAAAGATGGCCATGGAGAAATTCGGTCAAAGTGCAGAGAGTGTTTTTGATGAGGTGACAGCAACGGCGACGGGTTACAACGTCACGATGAAAGATGGATTTAAATTGCACATTACCAACAAGGAATTACGACTGGCCCGAAAGGCCAGCAGGTTTGGAGGTGCAGATGAGGGAATGTTGGGGGATGCTTATTTCATGTTCGGTGTAATGTGCAAGCGCCAGCAAATCAATCAAAATGATTACGCTGCCGGTGTAAAAAATCGTGAAGCTGAACTTGAAAGGCAATACCCTGATATCCCTGTTTATAGTCGGATAACGTCCCTTGATTATCTTGGCGTGTTGAGGAAAAGTTACGGGTTAGACAAGCCACGAGATCGTCTAGTCGGCTTGCTGGGATTGGGTGGGCATATGACCGAGGAAGAGATAAAGGCTGGAAAGTATGAGCCTTATGTCCATCAGCATGCAGGTGCCGGTATGAATGCGAGGGGCGAAGCCGTTGAGGTGGCTCCCTATTCCGGGCTGGGATTGTCTATCGACGATAAAGCCAGGCTCAACGCTTAAGGCTGATCTGATTAGTATTTGTCGATAAATAATAAAGTAGAAAGGTTGTCATGACAGTGTTCTCCGTTAAAGATGCATTATCCAGCGCTCATTACGACGTCAGGCCGTCGGAAGTTGAAACGTTGACTGCGCATAAATCATTAGCGCCAGTGCGCGCCGCGATTGCTACATCAAGACAAGGCAGTCTTCGGGCTCTTCCTGATGACCCTTCCCATTTATTCACGAGGCTTGGCAGCCTGGTTACGACATTGAGCGCTCTGGTCTCACGTTTAAACGATACGTCTGAACGCGGCGTGACTGTCGATAAAGAGAGCCGAGGGGCAACCCTTCCTCCGGTCACTCCCGCGAATTCAAGTCCCATAGCCACTATTCCGTCAGCCCTTGTTGAAGGAAATACTTCTGATTTCAAGGAACTACTGTTTCCTGCGGCCAATAGCGATGCCCGAACAGATAAGCTGGAGAATAACGATATATGGGGCGGGTTTAAGCAAGGTCCAACAGATAATTGCGTGACGGTAGCTGCTATAAAGGCGGCCATGGCCAAGTTTGGAACAAATCCCCGGGATATTTATAAAGAAGTCATCAGTGTGGGGGAAGGTTTTAAAGTGACGATGAGGGACGGTTTCCCCTTGATGATAACTAATGAAGAATTGGAAGAGGCTAAATATGGTGCTGGTTTTGAAACGGGTAATGATAAAGGCCGAATTTTTCTAAGTGCAGTATTTTTATTTGCAGTGAGTGCAAAGCGCGCTCAAATGGAAGACAACGATGGCATTGGCCATCACGGTTTTGAGACGGCCATGGGGACTTTGAATGATGGTGAAAGTGCCGGCGAGGGCCTGCTTCGTCTTGGGCTCAAAAATCACATGGTTAAAACTAATGTCAGGGAACTCATGCAGGGCGCGATTGGCACGATCGCAACTGATTCACATGATATGGCTGTGGTGGATGGTTATTTGGAGTCTTATGGCGTTAGAGGACGACTGACAAAGGGGCTGCATTGGAAGCGCGGAGTCAAGCTTGTATAGCGCTTTTCCAACGACGGACTGACCGGCAAAATAGATTGAATAGAGAATATTATATGGATGTTTCCAGAACGAACTCAGGTATCTCCGGAGGATGGGGCAGTGCGCAGCTTACCTCCATTGGGTTGCGTACAGAGGTGCCGGAAAAACTTGAAGAAATAAACGGTCGCGCTCTTCATGAGCTTGCAGCGTTGGTTGATGAACTCCGGGTGTTGTTGGAGAAGTTTTCACCGCCGCTGATGAAGTCCAGTTTCGGTACTTATGTAACGGGTGCGCGTCAGCCGTTGAAGCCGGCAGCGGTAAATCCCAAGACACTCTCTAATCTGCAGTACAATAATTATTCTGAATATCCACTGCTTAAGTCAGATAAAGGAGATATGGGATTTATCGCTGGTGGGCCTGATGCTGCTGGTGTAAAACCCACTGATATTTTTACTGATTTCACCCAGGGCGGTCAGGGGCATTGCGCTGCGGTAGCCGCTATCAAGGCCGCGATGATGAGGTTTGGGCATAGCCCGTATGGCATATATAAGAACATTGAGGCCGTCGCCGATGGTTTCAATATTGTGATGCGCGATGGCTTCTCTCTTCACGTGACTCACGGCGAAATAAGGCATGCAACTACCATTGCCGACTTTAGGTGTGGTTCGCCGAACGATGTATTGACGAATGCCAATTTTTTATTTGCGGTGACCGCCAAGCGAGTGCAGAAAGAACGCCTTTTTTTCGATAGTTTCACGACCTTTGAAGAGTGCGTTGGCTCGCTAAATTCAGGGGGCCATCCCGGTGACATTTTACGTCGCATGGGATTGGGTACTCGTATCGTGGGTGCATCGATGAAAGACCTCAGGAATGGGGCGATAGGCACTTTATGGACGCTGGGTCATGTCGGTGTGGTTGCAGGTGGTTACTTGGATCATTACGGCAAGGTCAAACTTACTGATACTAATAGAGGCATCGCCGGTAACATCGGTATTAAATTGATTTAATGCCATTCGTTAACGAGTCGTGATGTAACCAGTGCCGTCCCAGGCGCCACCCAACGCCGTGTACAGGTTCACTTCCGCCACCAACTGCGCCAACCGGTCGACGATCAGCGCCTGCTGCGAGCTGAACAATGTCCGCTGGGCATCGAGGAACGTCAGGTTGCTGTCCACGCCGCTGCGGTAACGGTGTTGCGCCAGGTTGTAATAAGTCTGGTTGGCGGCGACGAAGTCCCGTTGGGCATTGAGCTGGTCGGTGAAGGTCTGGCGCGCAGCGAGGCCGTTGGCGACTTCCTGGAAGGCGGTCTGGATGGATTTTTCGTAGTTGGCCACCGAGATGTCTTTTTGCAGCTTGGCGTAATCGAGACTGGCGCGCAGGCTGCCGGCGTTGAAGATCGGCAGGTTGATCTGCGGCTGGAAGGTCCAGGTGCCGGCACCGCCCTTGAACAGACCGGACAATTCGGTGCTGGTGCTGCCCGCGTTGGCGGTCAGGCTCACCGACGGAAAGAACGCGGCCCGCGCCGCGCCGATATTGGCGTTGGCGGCCCGCAACTGGTATTCGGCCTGGAGGATATCCGGGCGCCGTTGCAGCAGGTCGGAGGGCAAGCCGGCGGGCACGCGGGCCACCAGGTCGTCGGCCAGTGCGCGCGACGGCAGATTCTCGTCCACCGGGCCGCCGACCAACAGGGCCAGGCTGTTCAGGTCCTGGGCCACTTGGCGTTCGTAACGCGCCACGCTGGCGCGGGTGCTTTCGACGCTGGTGCGGGCTTGCACCACGTCCAGCGCCGAGGCCTTGCCGGCGTTTTTGCTGCCTTGGGTCAGGCGCAGGCTGTGGTCGTTGGCGTCCAGGGTCTGGCGGGCCAGGACCAGCAGTTCCTGGTCGGCGCGCCAGGTCAGGTAGGCATTGGCGACGTTGGCCACCAGGCTCAGTTGCGCACTGCGCCGGGCCTCTTCGGTGCCGAGGTAGTTGAGCATCGCCTGTTCGCTGAGGCTGCGCACGCGGCCGAACAGGTCCAGCTCATAGGCGCTGATACCCAGGGTCGCGGAATAACTGGAAGTGATCGCCGATTGTCCGGTGCCGGTCACACTGCCCGGCAGCCGCTGGCGTTTGCCGGCCCCGGTGGCGGAGACCGCCGGAAACAGGTCCGCGCGCTGGATACGGTACTGCGCCTGGAACGCCTCGACGTTCAACACCGCCACCCGCAGGTCGCGGTTATTCAGCAGGGCCTCGCCGATCAACTGACGCAGCGCCGGGTCGTGAAACAGCACTGCCCAGTCGCTGCCCGCATCCAGGCTGCCGGATTGCGCCAGGCGGTACACGCCGTCTTGGGGGTACTGGGCCGGCGTCGGTGCGGCGGGACGCTGGTAGTCGGGGATCAGCGAGCAGCCGCCGAGCATCCAGGCCACCCCTAAGGTGGTGAGCATCCGTGTGTTCATCAGGCGCCGACCATCCATTTGGCCAGGCCGTGGCGGCCACTCACGCCCAGCTTGGCGGCGGCACGCTTGAGGTAGGTTTCGATCGAGCTGTTTTTCACGCTGAGTTTTTCCGCCATTTGCGGCACGGTGCCGCCGGTCAACAGGCCCAGGCAGACTTCCTGCTCACGGGCCGAAAGGGTGATGTCGCCCAACGATAGGCGCTTGTAGAACTCACGCTGCAATTGCGACTGCTCCAGCAGCGTGTGGGCCGGTTCGACAGCGTCCTGTGGCGCCTGGCGCAACAATTGTGCATGGCGCTCGATCAGCGGCAGCAGGGTGTCCGACAGGCTTTTGAGAAACGACAGTTCTGCCAGGGAGAACCCGCGCTGGGTCGGGGGCCGGTACAGGGAAATCACGCAGCGCCGGTTGGCCTGACGTGACACCAGGTTGCACTGGTGCGAGCTGCCACGGGGGTGGGCGCTGTTGGGCTTGGCCTTCATCTGGATCAGCAACGGGTCTTGCATGCCGAGCATTTCGCGCAGCAGCGGGTGGTCGTGCGCCGGGTGCAGGGTCAGGGGCGCCAGGTCCTGTTTCTGGCCGGCGCTGCCCAGCAGCTTGATATCGAGCACGCGGTCGCGGGCTTCGTCCAGGGTCCATTCACTGAGGTCCACCAGGTGAATCGGCACCCATTTGTCCACCAGGTGCAGCATGGTCGAGGCAAAGTCTTCGTGGCCGCTGTTTGAAATCAACTCGCCCATTTCAGCGTAAAAATGTGGGCTTTCCGTGTTGCCAATGCTGCGCTTAAGACTCATAGCCATCTCATCCTTGATGTCGAAAACCGTCCTCCTTGAACGCAGGTCGGCGATCGAGAATTTATTTAGCCATAGGAATTTGTCCTACGTATGTAGCGGAAACGAGGGACACAACCTGCCATAAAAACAACGTCATTAAATCGACGTTTCTGACAATAAAATCAGCGTACGAAAAGTCGCACATCTGCTTTAGAGTTTTTTAACTATCTGTTTTTAAAAGATTAAAAATTAATCTGGCGGTTTTTGTGAAAAATCGACAGCGGCAAGATATAGCCAATTTCCTACAGCTATTTAATCGTTTCAGCACTGAACCCTCAGCCAAGCCCGCACCGGTGTCCCGGATGTCCGGGTTTCGGGTGTCAGACGCGTCCTGGCGCGCATGCTCAAATCCGGCAATTTCGTCGTCATGGGCTAGCCTGCCTGGTCAGTGCTCCCCCCATAAGAAGGATCTTATGAAGCTTTTTCCCCACTCCGCCCCGGGCGACGCTGTCGCGAAACAGGAAGCTTCCCTTCAGCCGGAAAGCTTGCCGCTCACTGCCGCCCAACAGGACATCTGGCTCGACCAACTGCGCCAGGGCACTTCACCGCTCTACAACATCGGCGGCTACGTCGACTTTGCCGGCGCGGTCGTGCCCGAACTGATCAGCCAGGCCGTCGAGCGGCTGGTGGCCAAGCACGATGCATTGCGCACCCAGTTGTTCAGCGATATCGACGGGATGCCGCGCCAGCGGTTCGCCCCGACGCTGACGGTGCAGGTGCCGCTGCATGACGTTTCCTCCGACGCCGACCCGCAGGCCGCCTGCCAGGCGTTGATGCAGGCCCGGATGGCCCGGCCCTATGCGATGGAGGGCGAGCCGTTGTTCCGGTTTTTCCTGGTCAGGCTCGACGAGCAGCACTACCGCCTGGGCACCCAGGCCCACCACCTGATCCTCGACGGCTGGGGTTTCGGCCAGATGCTGCAATCCCTGGCGCGCCTGTACAGCGCTCTGGAGCAGGGCCGTCAACCCGAGGCGGTGGCACCGTCGTATCTCGACTTCATTCACGCCGACCAGCGTTACCATGCGTCGGCCCGTTATGCCCGTGACCGTGCCTATTGGCTGGATAAATACCAGGTGCTGCCGGAGCCATTGCTGACCGCACGCCACACCGCGCAACCGGCCTCGGCACCCAGTGCCACGCTGGCGCAACCTTTTGCGGTGTCATTGCTTGACCGCATGGAGCAAGTGGCCAACCGTTACCAGGCCTCTGCGTTCCATGTGCTGCTGGCGGCGATGTATGTGTACTTCACCCGCACCACTCAACGCGATGAATGGGTGGTCGGGCTGCCGATCCTCAACCGTTCCAACGCCGGGTTTCGCTCCACCGTCGGCCTGTTCACCCAGGTCAGTTCGGTGCGCCTGCAATTTGACCGGCAACTGCCGTTCAGCGCCGTGGTACGTGGCGTGCGTGATCAGCTCAAGCAGGATTTCCGTCATCAGCGTTTCCCCTTGAGCGAAATGAACCGCGAGCTGGGCCTGCGGCGTGCGGATCGCGCGCAGCTGTTCGACCTGTCGGTGTCGTTCGAGCAGGACGACCATGACCTGCGCTTTGGCCAGGTTCAGGCGCGGGCGATCAAGGTGTCCAACCATCACGAGCCGTTGCCGCTGGCTATCCACCTGCGCAGCAACCGCTATCAGGACACGGCCTGCCTGCATTGCGTGTACAACCAGGCGTATTTCCGGCAGGACGAGGTGCAGGCGCTGGTGCAGCGTCTTACCTGGCTGCTGGAGCAAGGGGTGGAAAACACCGCGCTGAAGGTGCAGGAGCTGTCGCTGATCACCCCGGAAGAAGACGCGCAGTTGCAACGCTGGAACGCCACGACTCAGGCTTATGGTGCGCCGAAAACCCTGCACGAACGCATCGAGGCCCAGGCTGCCCGCACACCCGAGGCCGTGGCTGCGCTGTACCAGGGCCGTTCACTGAGCTATGCCCAGCTCAACCAGCAGGCCAATGCCCTGGCCCATCAGTTGCTCGAGCGCGGGGTCAAGCCGGATGACCGGGTGGCGATCGTGGCCCGACGCGGGCTGGACACCCTGGTGGGGCTGCTCGCGGTACTCAAATCGGGGGCCTGCTACGTGCCGGTGGACCCGGCCCATCCCGCCGAGCGCCTGCACTACCTGCTGCACGACAGCGCCCCCGTGGTGGTGCTGACCCAGCATGACCTATTGCCGCGCCTGCCCGCGCTGGACGTTCCGGTGATCCAGCTCGACCGGCCCACCTTCCACCTGGGCACCAACCCGCGCGTGGCGGTCAGCCCGTCGAACCTGGCGTATGTGATCTACACCTCCGGCTCCACCGGTTTGCCCAAGGGCGTCATGGTCGAGCATCACACGGTGTCGAACCTGGTGGACTGGCATTGCCAGGCCTTCGACCTGCACGCCGGCAGCCACACCGCCAGCGTTGCCGGCTTCGGCTTTGATGCGATGGCGTGGGAAGTCTGGCCGGCGCTCTGCGTGGGCGCGACCCTGCATCTGCCACCGGCCCGCGACGGTGCCGAAGATATCGACGCGCTGCTGGACTGGTGGCGCGCGCAGCCGCTGGACGTGTGCTTCCTGCCTACGCCGGTCGCCGAATACGCCTTCAGCCAGGGCCTGCCACACCCGACCCTGCGTACCTTGCTGATCGGCGGCGATCGCCTGCGTTCCTTCGCCCAGGCGCAGGGGTTCGCGGTGATCAATAACTACGGCCCCACCGAAGCCACGGTGGTCGCCACTTCCGGGCGTGTCGAGGTCGGTCGGCCGCTGCATATCGGCGGGCCCGTCGCCAATGCCACGGTGTACTTGCTGGATGAACAACAGCGCCGCGTGCCCATCGGCGTGGCGGGGGAGTTATACGTCGGTGGCAAGGGTGTGGCGCGGGGCTACCTGAACCGTCCTGAACTGACCGCCGAGCGTTTTTTCGACGACCCGTTCAACGAAGGCCGCATGTACCGCACCGGCGACCTGGCGCGCTGGCTGCCCGACGGCAACCTGGAGTACCTGGGGCGCAACGACGACCAGGTCAAGATCCGTGGCGTGCGCATCGAGCTGGGGGAGATCGAATCTGCCCTGGCCGGGCATCCGGCGGTGCAGGAGGCTGTGGTGCAGTTTCGCGACGGGCAACTGCTGGCCTGGTTCGTACCGCGCGAGGCGGTGGCCATCGAAGCACTGCGCGCCCATCTGCAAGCATCGTTGCCGGACTACATGCTACCGGCGGCCTATGTGACGCTGGACACGCTGCCGCTGACCGCCAACGGCAAGCTTGATCGCAAGGCCCTGCCGGCACCTACCCAGGAGGCCTTTATCACCCGTGAATTCGAGGCGCCGCACGCCGGCGTGGAGACTACCCTGGCGCAGCTTTGGGCCGAGCTGTTGCAGGTGCAGCACGTCGGGCGACAGGACCACTTCTTCGAGCTGGGCGGGCATTCGCTGCTGGCGGTGCAACTGGTGCAACGCATGCGCCAGGCCGGCTTGCACGCGGATGTGCAGGTACTGTTCGGCCAGCCGACCCTGGCGGCGCTGGCGGCGGCGAGCGAATACGCCGAAGTGGATGTCACCGACCTCGACGAACCGGACGCTGCCAGCCTGGCGCGCATCGTCGCAACCATTCCGGGCGGGGCGGCGAACGTGCAGGACATCTACCCCCTGGCACCCTTGCAGGAAGGCTTGCTCTATCACCACATCACCGACGCGCAGGACCCGTATCAGCAGCAGGCGCTGTTCAGCTTTGCCGGCCGCGAGCAACTGGACGCCTTCGCCCAGGCCCTGCAACAGGTGATCGACCGTCACGATATCCTGCGCACCAGCCTGGTCTGGGATGCCCTGGAACAACCGATGCAAGTGGTATGGCGCCATGCGCCGTTGCCGGTCCAGCCCATGGGCGAAACCTGCCCGCCACTGGATCTGCGCCAGGCACCGCTGATGGCCCTGGACTATGCCGAACAGCCGCAACACGCGCGCTGGGTTGCGCGGTTGCGCTTCCATCACCTGGTCAACGACGCCACCTCCACCACGATTCTGATGCAGGAAATCCGCGCCCATCTGCTTGGCCGGCAGGCTTTGCTGCCGGCGCCGGTGCCGTATCGCAACGTGGTGGCGCAGGCCCGCTCACCGGCCCGGCAAGTGGCGCACGAGGCGTTCTTCCGCGAGCGACTGGGGGATGTCGACGAGCCGACCCTGGCCTTCGGTTTGCAGGAGCGTCAGGCGGACCGGGCGCAGACCGAAGAGGTCGAGCGGGCGCTCAACGACAACCTCAATCAACGCCTGCGTAGCCAGGTGCGGGGCCTGGGCGTCAGCCTCGCCAGCCTGTTGCACCTGGCCTGGGCCCAGGTGCTGAGCCGCGTATCGGGCCGCAATGACGTGGTGTTCGGCACCGTCCTGCTCGGACGTTTGCAGGCGGGCGAGGGCGCCGACCGCGCTCTGGGCATGTTCATCAACACCTTGCCGCTGCGCCTGCGCCTGGCCGGGCAGAGCGTGACGGAGGCGCTCAGCGATACCCATCTGCAACTCAGTGCGTTGCTTGCCCATGAACAAGCGTCCCTGGCGTTGGCCCAGCGTTGCAGCGCGGCATCGCCGCTGTTCAACAGCCTGCTCAACTACCGGCATACGGATGCCGAGCGCGACCTGAACCTGATCCCGGGCATCGCCTTGCTCAGCAGCGAAGACATCCTCAGCTACCCGCTGATGCTCACCGTGGACGACATCGGCAGCGGCCTGCGCCTCAAGGCCAAGGCACCGTGCAAGGTCGGCGCCGAGCGCCTGCTGGACTACCTCGAAACCGTACTGGTGCACCTGGCGGACGCGCTGGAACAGGCCCCGCAAACACCGCTGCATGACGTGCAGGTGCTACCGGCCAGCGAGCTGCAAACCCTGTTGGTGGAGCGCAACGATACCGTCATCGACTACCCCGACACCCTGACCGTGCAGGCGCTGTTCGAAGCCCATGCACGGCACACGCCCCATGCCGTGGCCGTGCAGGCCGGAGAACGGCAACTGACCTATTGCCAGCTCAACGAGCGTGCCAACCAGTTGGCCTACTACCTGCGTGAACGCGGTGTGCAGCCGGACACTCGGGTGGCGCTGTGCGTCGAGCGCGGGCTGGACCTGGTGGTGGGCCTGCTGGCCATCCTCAAGGCGGGTGGTGCCTACGTGCCGCTGGACCCGGGCTACCCGCGCGAGCGCCTGGCCTACATGCTGGAAGACAGCCAGCCGGTCGCGCTGCTGGTGCACGCCGCCACCCGCGATGTACCGGGGGAGGTGTCGATTCCGGTGATCGACTTCGACCACTGCGCCTGGAGCCAGGCGCCGACCGGCAACCCGCGGGTGCCGGGGCTCAGTGTCGCCAACCTGGCCTACGTGATGTACACCTCGGGTTCCACCGGCACGCCCAAGGGTGTGATGATCGAGCACCGTGGCCTGGGCAACCTGATGCACTGGGGCTCGCAACTGTGCCCGAACGCCGAAGGCGGCGCGCTGTTGCAGCGCGCGCCGTTCAGCTTCGACGGCTCGGTATGGGAACTGTTCTGGCCGCTCGCCAACGGCATGCGCCTGGTACTGGCGCGGCCCGATGGTCATCGCGAACCGGCCTACCTGGCCCAGGTGATTCGCGAGCAGCAGATCAGCGTGATCAAGTTCGTGCCGGCGATGTTGCAGCAGTTCCTCGAACTGGACGAGTCGGCGCTGTGCACCAGCCTCACCGATGTACTGTGCGGCGGTGGTGAACTTACCGAAGCCCTGGCCCGTGGCGTGCAGGCGCGCTTGCCGAACGTGCGCTTGCATAACGTCTACGGCCCCACCGAAGCCACGGTGGACAGCAGCGCCTGGACCCTGGAGCCTGGCGCGCCGGTGCCTGCGCTGCAACTGCCGATCGGTCGGGCGATCAACAACACGCGCCTGTACGTGCTGGACGAACACGACCGCCCCGTGCCGACGGGCGTCAGTGGCCAACTGCATATCGGCGGGGTTGGTGTGGCCCGGGGTTATCTGGGGTTGGCGCAGATGACGGCCGAGCGTTTTATCGACAGCCCGTTCGTGCCCGGGGACCGGTTGTATCGTACCGGCGACCTGGTGCGGTACTTGCCGGATGGCAACCTGGAGTTCCTCGGGCGCAACGACTTCCAGGTCAAGCTGCGGGGGGTGCGCCTGGAGCTGGGCGAGATCGAGTCCCGTTTGGCCGAGCATCCGGCGTTGCGCGAAGTGGCGGTGCTGATCCGCGATGAGCGCCTGGTGGCTTACTTCACGGTGCGTGGGCAAGCGCCGGGCCTGGAAGCCTTGCGCGCCCATGTGCTGGCGCAGTTACCGGAATACATGGTGCCGGCTGCCTTCGTGCAACTGGAGGTACTGCCCCTCAACCCTGCCGGCAAACTCGACCGCAAGGCCCTGCCGGAGCCGGGGTTGGAGGCGGTGGTCAGCCGGTCGTATGAAGCCCCGGTGGGCGAGGTGGAAACGCTGATGGCGGGTATCTGGGCCGAGGTCCTGAAACTGGAACGGGTCGGGCGGCACGACCATTTCTTCGAACTGGGCGGGCACTCCCTGCTGGCGGTGAACCTGGTGGCGCGCCTGCGCAAGGCCGGCCTGGAAGTGGACGCCCGCACCCTGTTCAGCCAGCCGACCCTGGCCCAACTGGCTACCTGCACCGTGACCCAGGTGCAGCGCGTGGAAGTCCCTCAGAGCGCCATCCCCCAACTCAACCGGCGACGCCGGATCTGACCCTTGCGGAGTGCTTGAACTGCTCACCACAGCGAGTAATTCAGTCGGGCATCTTCTTAAGGATCAAACGCGCTTTTTTTGTGGTGAGCGGGCTTGTCCCGCGCTGGTCTGCGCAGCAGACCCAAAACCCTTCGATGCGGTGTGCCTGAACGTTTCAGGGATGCTTGCGCAGCAGTGGCAGCACCTCCGCCCCCACATGAATCGCCTCTTCCAGGTGTGGAAAGCCCGACAGGATAAAGCTGTCCACCCCCAACTGGTGATACTCCTCGATCCGCTCCGCCACCCGGGCATAGCTGCCCACCAGGGCGGTGCCGGCGCCGCCGCGTACCAGGCCCACCCCGGCCCACAGGTTGGCGGACACTTCCAGCTCCCGTGCGCCGCGGCCACGGCCTTGCATCAGTTGGGTCTGGCGGCTCTGGCCGACGGACTCATAGGTCGCCATCTGCCGTTGTGCCTGGTCGATGGCATCCTTGGGGATTTCTTCCAGCAGGCGCTCCACATGGGCCCAGGCCGCGTCATCGGTAGGCGCGGCGAACACATGCAGGCGCAGGCCGAAGCGCAGGCTGCGGCCCTGGGCGGCGGCGAGGTCGCGCATGCGCTGGATGCGTTCGGCGATCATCGCCGGCGGTTCGCACCACATCAGGTAGGTTTGCCCGTGGGCCGCGCCGACGCGTTCGGCGGCTTCGGAAGCGCCGCCAAAGTAGATGGGCGGCGCGATCGCCCCTGGCGCAATCGCGGTGGCGGCGCCGCTGCGGTAGTAACGACCCGGGTGCGACGACGGCTGGCCGGTCCACACGGCCTGAAATGCCTGGAGGAATTCGGCGGTGCGTGCATAGCGCTCGTCATGTTCGAGAAAATCACCCAGCGAGCGCTGTTCGAAACGGCTCGAACCGCTCACCACATGCAGCGCCAGGCGGTTCTCGCTGAGCAGTTGCAAGGTGGCGGCGCGGTGGGCGGTGTAGGCCGGCAGTTCGGTGCCGGGTCGCAGCGTGAGCAGGAATTTCAGGCGACGCACTTCCTGGGCCAGCACGGCGGTGATCAGCCACGGGTCTTCGAAACCGCTGGCCGTGGGCACGAGGATGCCGTCGAAACCGGCCTGTTCGGTGGCGCGCACGATCTGGCGCAGGTAGTCCAGGGTCGGCGCGCGTTCGCCCTGCTGGAACAGCCCGACCTTGGGCAAGCCGCTGCTGGTGAGGTGGCGACCGTCGCCATTGGTGGGCAGGAACCAGTCCAGCTGGATCGGCGGGCGTGGATCGGCAGACATGTTACGGGCGCTCCTTGCGCAAGAGAGGGACGACGTGCTCGCCAAAGCGCAGCACCTCACTGACGGCCGGGCCGCCTTCCACGATCAGATGGGTCAGGCCGAGGCCGTGCAGCTCCCGCAGGCGCGTGGCGACCTGCGGCGCAGTGCCCACCAGGATCAGCGGCTGCCCCGGCGCCAGTTGCAGCAGGTTCGGGTGCACCTCCCACTGACGCAACGGGTGGCGCGCGCGGGGCAGGGTAGCCAGCGGTTCGACGGGCATTGCCGGTACCGGTAACAGACTGGCGGCGGTTTCCCAGGCCAGGTCTTCGCTGTCGCCGAGGATCAGGCCGAAGGTACAGGCGAAATTCAACGCCGGTTGAATCGCTCGCCAGCGCTGTATTTCGGTGGCCAGCCACTGGGGATGGCCGGGCGCGAGCAGGCAGGTGCGAGCATGGGCAGCCACCAGCGCGTGGCTGTGGCTGTCGTCCAGCACCAGCGGTGGCGCGGGCAGTTCGCGGCGGGCGACGCCGGCGTTTTCCAGTTGGAAGTACAGGCCCTGGTAATCCAGCCCACCGTCCTTGGGCGCAAGCAGCTGGCCGAGGATGTCCAGGTATTCGCCGATCCGCTCGCTGCGCTGGTCACGGTTGAGCCAATCACCGAAGGCACTGCGCTCGCTGTTGGGCAAGTGCACCTGCACGCGGTGGCCGCTGATCGATTGCAGGCTCTGCAAGGTAGTGGCCAATGCCGCCGGCAGCATCACTTCCGGCGGCACGCTCACCGACAGACGCACCCGCCGCGTGTGGGCGCACAAGGCCGCCGCCACTCCCAGGCTATCGGCGCACAGCGCACCGCCGGGGATCCACAGACCATCGAGCCCGGCGTACTCGACCGCCTGGGCCAACTGAATCCATTGCCCTGGCCGCGCCGCCCAGTCGGGGGTGCACAGGGGCATCAGCCAGCTGAATTCAAGGGGCATGCCCACACTCCGTTGTTGATCGTGGTTTCCAGCCCAGCGCCGGGGCGATGGTTTGCGCGAGGATTTCCAGGCGCTTGAGGATCTGCGCCTGGGTCGAGCTTTCGGCCTGGACCACGGCGATCAGGTGATCAGCATAAGGCAGCAGCGATGGGTCCTGTTGCAAGCTTTCGATCACTTCATCGGGATGGCCGTGGTGCACGTTCATCAGGCGCAGGTGCTCTTGCAGGTCCACGGCCTGATCGATCAGGCCTTCGCGCTGCAGGCGCGGGATATGCCGCTCGATGTCCACCGCCAACTCTGCCTGGGCGCTGGCGCGGTCGGCGGCGGGGAACACCGCACGCACCACGCCGATGCGGGGTTTGCGATCCGTGTGGGCCCAGGCATGCAGGTACGCGTCGGCCAAGGGTTTCTGCACGGTCAGCGGGTCGTGGGTGGCAGTGCCCAGCAACAGGCCGTTGCCCTGGCGCGCGGTATAGGCCGCGCCTTCGACACTGCCGTGGGAGTGCCACAGGCGTGTGCCCAGGCCCGGAGCCGGTGGTTGCAGGGTCAGTTCTCCGGTCAGTGGCCGGCCTTGCAACAGGTGTTGCAGATGTTGCTGGCGCTTGGCGAAATCGGCCTGGCGTTGGCTGGGGTCGCGATCGAAGGCGCTGAAGTTATCCAGGTTGGCGCCGCCGCTGCCCAGGCCCAATTGCACGCGTCCACCGCTCAAGGCATCCAGCACGCTGGCATCTTCGGCCAGGCGGATCGGGTCTTCGAACGGCAGCACGATCACCCCGGTGCCCAGCTCGATATGCCGCGTGCGTTCGGCCACCGCCGCCAGCAACACCAGCGGTGAAGGCAGGCGACCAAACCCGCCGCTGAGGTGATGCTGGGCAATCCAGCCGCTGTCGAAACCCAGGGCTTCGGCGACCTCGAACTGCTCGATCAGGTCACGGTAGACCTGCTGTGGATCATCGCCAAAGGCGTGGCTGAGAAAGCCCAGTTTGAAGGTCATGGTGCCGTTCCTGTGGGTTGCCAGCCGAGGGCCGGCGCAATGTGTTCACGGATGAATTCCAGGGTGCGGATCGCTTCGCGCAACGGTGTGCTGGTGGTCTGCACTTGCAAAATCAGGTGATCGTGGGGCGTGAGCGCCGGACCTTGCTGCAACTGCTCGATAATATGCTGCGGCGAGCCGTGCAGCACGCCGAGACGCTGGAGCGTGGCGTTGAAGTCATCGCCCTGTGCCGGCTTGAGGATGCCGATGCGTTGCTGGCGCTGCACATAGGTTTGGATATCGCGGCGGGTGGCGTCGTCGGGGGACGGCAGCAGCGCCTGTACCCGGGCCACGCGGGCGGGTGTACCGTTGTCGCCGGTCCAGGCGTTGCGGTAGCGGTTCACCAGCTCGACACCGGCCTCGGCAGGCAGCTGCGGGTTGGGCGCCATGATCAGGCCATGGCCGCGCTCGGCAACGGGTTCCACCCGCGAAGTGGCTTCCCATAGCCGATGGTTCAAGCCGCTGGCCCGTGGCGACAGGCGCGCGCCGCTGTCGGTCAAGGGCGCGTTGCCCAGGACATTGATCAGTTGGCGCAGGTGCTGTTCGTAATCCCGGTGGCGAGCGTCGGGGTCACGGCCGAAGGCCAGGAAGGTCTCGGGGTCGAACCCCGCGCCCAGGCCCAGCTCCAGACGGCCATTGCTCAGCAGGTCGAGCACCGCCGCATCCTCGGCCAGGCGCAGGGGCGCTTCCTGGGGCAGCACGATAATCCCGGTGCCCAGGCGAATGCGCTGGGTGCGCTGGGCCACCGCAGCCAGCAGTACCAGCGGGGCGGGCAGGCGCCCCTGTTCACTGGCGAAGTGGTGTTGCGCCACCCAGCCGTTGTCGAAGCCCAGCGCCTCGGCGACCCGGAACAGCTCCAGGGTGTCGCGATAGACCTGGGGGGCAAAGCCCGGGCTGTAGACCCGGCTCAGAAACCCCAGGGAAAAACCTGCGCTCATGGTTGTACCTCGCGGGTCAGTTGCCGTTGCAGCGCGACGCTGGCGTCGATGGATTCCGGCACACCGCTGAACGGGCTGATGGTCAGGTAGCCCTTGTTCAGCCACACCGCTTCATCGTGCTGTTGCGCAGCGGTGGCGGCGGGGCTGTACTGGAAGCCGATGCCGGGTTTGCCGGGCAGGTTGAATGGCTTGAGATCGTCGGTGTACAGCGCTTCGAAACCCACGTAACTGCCCACGCGAGTGAATTTCACGCCTTTGATCGCAGTGGCCTTGGGCAGGTTGATATTCAGGCCCAGGCCCGGGGGCAGCAGTGCGCCGTCGGCCTGTCGATGCCGGTCGAGGGCGTGAACCAGTTTGGCGACCAACAGCGCGGCGCGCTGGGGATCCGCCTCTTTCAAATCCGTACTCACCGCCAGCGCCGGGATGCCCGCTTGCAGGGCCACGCTCGCGGCATTGAAGGTGCCGGACGCCATGTTGATCGCCCCCAGGTTGTTGCCGGGGTTGGGCCCGACGATGACCAGGTCGGGATGCGGCAACACCTTGTTCAGCCCCATCAACACGGCCATCACCGGCGTGCCGCTGATTTCGATCTGCACCTGTTTGCCGGCGCAGTCCGCGCTCTGGCACAGGCCTTTTTCGGTGGTGCTGATGAAATAGCTGTCGGGGTAGGCGGGGTCGCTGTCGTGGCCCACCGTGACTTCACGCCCGAAGAAAAACGCCCCGCCCCGCGCACTTTGATCGCTTTGCGGCGCGGCGATCTTCACGCTGTGTCCCTGGGCTTTGAGTGTGGTGTAGAGCGCGCGGATATTCGGGTGCTGATAGCCGTCGTCGTTGCTCAGCAGGATGTTCAAGGCCAACGCCTTGGGCGCCAGCAGGCCGGTGCAGGCGAGCATCCAGGCGCGGCGTTTCATGCCGTGGCTCCCGCGCTGAAGCGGTTGACCGGCCGCGGCAGACCGAGGCTGTCGCGCAAGGTGGTGCCTTCGTAGTCGAGGCGAAACAGCCCACGCGCCTGCAACAGCGGGATCACCCGGTCGACGAACAGGTCGATGGCGCCGGGGAAGTACGGGAAGAACACGTTGAACCCGTCGCAGGCACGGGCCTGGAACCAGGCGTCGAAGTGATCGGCCACATCCTCGGCGGTGCCGATCACCGGGTTGCCGCCGGCCAGGCGCAGGTACAGTTGGCGAATGCTCAGGTTTTCGCTGCGCGCCAGTTCCAGCACTTTGTCGCGGCGGCTGCCCCGTTGACCGATCGGGGTGTCGGGCAACGGGCCGTCGAGGTCATGCCCGGACAGGTCAATGTCATCCCCCAGGGTGTCGGCCAGCAGGCGCAGGCCCAGCACCGGGTCGATCAAGGCCTGGAACGCGTCGAACAGCGCCTGGGCTTCTTCGCGGGTGTCGGCAATGAACGGGGTGACACCGGGCAGGATCTTGACGTGGTCCGGGTCACGCCCGAAGGCGGCGGCGCGGGCCTTGATGTCCTGGTAGAACGCCTGGGCGCCTTGCACCGAGTGCGAGTGCGCGAAGATCAGTTCGGCCACCCGGGCGGCAAGGTTTTTACCGGGCTCCGAAGCGCCGGCCTGCACCAGCACCGGATGGCCCTGGGGCGGGCGCGCCACATTGAGCGGGCCGCGCACGCTGAAGTGTTCGCCGCGATGGTTGAGCGTATGCAATTTGTTCGCGTCGAAGTACTCGCCAGTGGCCTTGTCGCGGGTGAAGGCGTCGTCGTCCCAGCTGTCCCACAGGCCCTTGACCACGTCGTGGAATTCCTCGGCGCGCTGGTAGCGGTCGCCATGGTCCACATGGTGTTCGCGGCCGAAATTCCAGGCCTCGTCGGAAACCACCGAGGTCACCAGGTTCCACGCCGCGCGGCCTCTGGACAGATGGTCGAGGGACGCGAACTTGCGCGCGAGGTGGTACGGCTCGTTGTAAGTGGTGGTGGCGGTGGCGATCAGGCCGATGCGGCTCGTGACGGCAGCCAGGGCCGACATCAGGGTCAGCGGTTCGAAGTGTTCGGCCCGCGCAGTGCGGCTCAAGGCATCATGATGATGCCCCCACAGCGCTACCACATCGGCAATGAACAGCGCGTCGAACTTGCCGCGCTCGGCGGTCTGGGCGATGTGTTTGAAATGCTCGAAATCCAGGCTGGCGTCAGCCTGGGCCAGCGGATGGCGCCAAGCGGCGACATGGTGACCGCTGTTGGCCAGGAAGGCCCCCAGTTTGAGTTGATCGGTGCGGCGGGTCATGAACAGGCTCCCATCGAAGTCAGGCACGGAACCGGCGAACCGGCTCCGTGCATCGGGTCAGAAGTTGTAGGTCACGCCGGTGTACCAGTAGCCGCCGGTGGTGCCGTAGGGCGAGAAGTTGCCGTAGGGGAAGGCGCCCGAACTGCTCGGCAGGTCGGTGCGTTCCGGGTACTTGTTGAACAGGTTGTTGGCGCCCGCATTCAGGGTGATCGCCGGGGTCAGGTGGTAGTCGATGTTCACATCGGTGATCCACGCCGGCGAGAAGGTGCGGTCGAAGGCTTCGGCGGTGCCGTATTGGGTGTACTCGCCGTAGCGGGTCAGGTTCAGGCCGACTTCGAGTTTTTCGTAGGTCCAGGTGGTGCCCAGCAGCAACTTGGACTGCGGCAGGCCGTACTTGAGGTTGCCCTGGCGCTGACGGTCGTAGCCACCGTCCGGGCCCAGGGTCTGGGCGGCGATGGCGGAGGCGTGGATGTCATCGATCTGGGTGGTGTTCCAGTTGAAGCCCGCGGAGTATTTCAGGTTGCCCCAGGCACCCACGTCCTGGCGAAACTCGCCCACCAGGTCGACGCCCCGGGTAGTGGTGTCGAGGGCGTTGGTGAAGTAGGTGACGGCCTGGTTCGGGTTGAGCCCGGCGGCGGCGAGAATCGCGTTGATCTGGGCCGTGCCGCCGAGGTAGCCGGTTTGCGCGATGCGGTCCTTGATTTTGATCTGGTAGGCATCGAGGGTGATGCTGGTGGCGTCGGTGGGTTGCAGGGTGAAGCCGAGGCTGAAGTTGGTCGACTTCTCGGGCTTCAGGTTGCTGGCGCCGAGGGCCTTGGCCACGTCGGAATTGACCGCCACGTTGCGGTAGTCGAACAGCTGGCCGTTGACGCTGGTCTGCGAGGTGGAGCTGTAGATCTGCTGGGCCAGGGACGGTGCGCGGAACCCGGTGCTGACGGTGCCGCGCACGGCGAGGATCGGCGTCAGTTGGTAGCGGGTGGAGAATTTGCCGTTGGTGGTGGTGCCCGAGCCGTCGTTGTAATGCTCGTAGCGACCGGCCAGGTCCACGTGCCATTTATCGGTGAAGTCCTGGCCGATCTCGCCGTAGCCGGCCAGGCTGATACGGCTTTTCTCGGTGGCGTCGGCGGGGGTGGTACCGGCTCCGGAAATTGTCCCCGGCGGGATCAGCGCACCGTTGGCGCCGGTGGTGAACGGCCCGCTGGCATAGGAAGCGAGGTCGCCCTTGCCGATCTTGTAGTTTTCGTAGCGCTGTTCCAAGCCCCAGGAAATCTGCGTCGGCTTGTACAGGCCCAGGTCGAAGGCGCGGGTCAGGTCGAGGTTGTTGGTCCACTGGCTGAAAGTCTTGACGCCGGTGTCCACCGAGGTCGGCGAGTTGGGGCCGTAGCTCAGGTTGTAGGTGTCGGTGAGCGTCGCGCGCGCGTGGTCCTGGCCGAAGGTGCTGGACAGGTCGTAGTCCCAGCCGGCGGCCTTGCCCTTGCCGCCGAAGGCGACCTGGAAGTCATCCTCGATAAACCGCAGGTTGTCTTCGATGCCTTCCGGGTACGGCGTCTGGATGCCGTTGAAGCTCGAAGGCTGGTGGAACGCCAGGGGTTTTTCCGAGTTGCGATGGGTGTAGGTGGAGAACGAATACAAGGTCAGCGCGTCATCGACCGGCAACTCGGCGTTGTAACCCAGGCTGAAGTTCTTCGCTTCGGGCAGGCCGGTGCCGTAGTAGGTGTGCCGCTGGCTGCTGTTGCCGGCGGAGTCGGTGTACGGCGCGTTGTCGGAGCGGTCGGAGACGTTCTGCTTTTTCACGTCCAGGGCCAGGTTGATAAAGCCGTCGTTGGGCAGGGCCAGGCCGACGTTGCCGGTCTGGCGCACGGTTTCGCCGTCGCCGTTTTCATAGTTCTGGCCGTAGCTGGTGGACAGGCTGCCGCCGTGGTCGGTCTGCTTGAGCACCACGTTGACCACGCCGCCGATGGCGTCCGAACCGTACTGGGCCGAAGCGCCGTCGCGCAGCACTTCGACGTGATCCACCAGGGCGGTGGGGATCATGTCCAGGTCCACCGGCTGCGAGCCGGAGTTGAGGTAGGTGCCGTTGTTCAGCAGTGCGCTGTTGTGCCGGCGCTTGCCGTTGACCAGCACCAGCACCTGGTCGCCGTTGAGGCCGCGCAGGCTGATGGGACGCACCACCGAGGTAGAGCCGAAACCCGAGGACGCCGGTTGGTTCAGTGATGGCAGCACCTTGCTCAGGGCGCGGGTCAGGTCGCCTTGCCCGGTGGCCAGCAGTTGCTTGGACGAAATCACATCCACCGGTGCCGGGCTTTCGGCCAGGGTGCGCGCCTGGCCACGGTTGCCGATCACTACCACGGTATCCAACGGGTTGTCGCTGGCCGGGGCGTCGGCGGCGAGGGCCAGGCTGCTGTAGCTGGCCGCTTCGCACAGGGCGACGAACAACAGGGTATGGGCGAAGGCCTTGCCGGGTTGGCGGCCTGCGGTGCGTGTTGCATTCATGATGGGAAACACTCCAATGGATGAGGCGTTGGGCCTGGGTCGAGGGCGGCTTGTTGGGTTCAAGCTCTGGTGGAAGGCTGGAGAGCAAGGCCTGTGCCATCTGTAAAATACGTTTTAAAACAGTGGCTTATTGATGGTGACGGGCAAGGGTTGGTGTTTTTCTAACAGGCCCCAAGGCAGGGTGTTGGTTTTTGTGCAGAGGGTTTGGTCACGTGGCCAGCGGCATTCCGTCGCGATGGGGGGTTGGGGCTTGGCACAGCCCTTGCTCACCCCCAGGCCATACCTGAACCCAAGGAAGTTTTATCCGTATGCCCAGACCTGGCCCGCGCAACGCCCTTACCGATATTCCCGGCCTCACGGTCGGCCACGCCACGGACCTGCACGCCGACACCGGCGTCACGGTGATCCGCCCCGAGGGTTTCTGGACCGCCAGCATCGACATTCGCGGCGGCGGCCCCGGCGGGCGCGAAACCGCCGCCCTGGAGCCGGAAAACATGGTCGGCCAACTGCACGCCCTGGTGTTTTCCGGCGGCTCGGTGTTCGGCCTGGGCGCAGCGGACGGGGTGGCGGCGAAGCTGTCCCACGACGACGTGGGCCTGCATTTGAAGCCCGGCGCCCCGGCGATTCCCATCGTGCCGGCGGCGGTGCTGCATGACCTGGCCAACGGTGGCGACAAGGCCTGGGGCCTCGACCCGCCTTATCGACGCCTGGGCATCCAAGCGCTGGAGAATGCCAGCCAGGCGTTCGCACTGGGCGCGGTGGGCGCCGGGCGCGGCGCCATGGCCGGGGTGCTCAAGGGCGGGCTGGGCAGCGCCTCCCTCGACCTGGGCGAGGGGTTGATCGTGGCCGCGCTGGTGGTCGCCAACCCGATTGGCTCGGTGTACATGCCCGATGGCAAAACCTTCTGGGCCTGGCCTTGGGAAGTGGCGGGGGAGTTCGGCGGCCAGCGCCCGCAAGGCGAGATGGATTGCAGCGACCCGATGCCCGAATTGTCACGGCTGGACTCCATGGGTCGTCTGCAAGCCGGCGCCAACACCACGCTGGTGGCGGTCGCCAGCACGGCGCGCATGACGGTTGCCGAGTGCAAGCGCGTGGCGATCATGGCCCAGGACGGCATCGCACGGGCGGTGCGTCCGGCGCACCTGCCCTATGACGGCGACACGGTGTTCGCCCTGGCGTCGGCGGCGGTGGCCTTGACCGACGGGCCACGACGCCAGGTGGAGATCGGCAGGATCGGCGCGGCAGCGGCGGATTGTGTGGCAAGAGCGATTGCGCGAGGCGTTTTTGCGGCCACGCAAAGCAGCCACGGGCAGGCTTGACCTGAGCGGGCTTGCAGGGGGGGAGCGGGCCTACTGTGATGAACAGAACTTATTGTGGTGAGCAGGCTCGCCCTCATGCTTTTGTAGTGAGCAGGCTTGTCCTGCGCTGGGCTGCGAAGCGGCCCCAAAAGCGGCTGTCTCAATCTGCCTGGAAACACGCGGGATCCTTGTTGGGTCTGCTGCGCAGACCCGCGCGGGACAAGCCCGCTCACTACAAAAATTGCGTTTGATTCTGAAAGCAAAGTGGGTCAGGTGAATCGTGAGATGCGTGCCTGGGCTTTCGCTGCTTGCTCCGGCAATCCCAACGCCTCGTACACCTGCACCAGGCTGCGATTGGTCGGCACGTCCCAGCCGTCATAACGACGCCGCAATTCCAGGGTTTGCTGGGCGGTGAACCAGTCGCCCGTTTGCAGCCGGGCATCCAGTTCCACCTGGGCGAAGAGGTCGCGCTGGGCATGGCTGCCGCCGATTTCGTTCAGGCGTGGCAGGGCGATGTTCAGCTGTTCCAATGCCTGCTGCCAATCACCCCGTGCATGGGCCAGCAAGCCGTTGGCCAGCGGCAGGGTCACTTCGCCCCATACCGGGCGCGCATCGACGCTGTGGTGGCGCAGGGCAGACAACAGCACATCCGCTTCGGGTTTGCCGGCCCGCGCCAGGCCGTACAGATATTGCACGCTGAGAAACGGCTGCACGGTGTCGTCCACCCGTCGTTGCAGGTAGGGCGCCAGCGCCTGCCAACGCTCGCCCACGTCGATGCCGGCCAGTTCCAGGCGCGCGAGCAATGACACCGCGCCCACCTGGTCCTGGGAGTATTCCGGCAGGATGCCCCACACGTGGCGGTCATAGATTTCCAGCACCCGTCGGTCCTCTCCGCGCGCCAGGTGGAACAGCGCCAGGTGCCACCAATTGTGGGTGTACATGAACGAGTTCAGCCCCTCCCAGTGATGGGAAACCCCCTCGAGAAACGCGATGCCTTCTTCGATACGCCCCTGGGTCAGCATCACATGGGCCAGGGCATGCTGGGCCCAGGGTTCGGAGGGTTGCAGGCGCAGGGCTTCGCGGGCGCTGGCTTCGGCCTCGTCGAGCAGGTGACATTGCTCGTAGGCGAAGGCCAGCAGGCCGTGACTGTGGGCGATATCCGGGGCGCCCGCGGTGGCCTTGAGACCGATGCGCAGCAGCGCCGGCCAGTTGCCGCGGTTGAACTCCAGGTACTGGTTGAGCTTGGCGGCGAACAGGTCGCGGGGGTAGCGGTCGAGCAGGCTTTCGCTCAACTGCAGGACTCGATCAAGGTCGTCGTTGATCCAGGCCTGCAGCACATCAAGGTAGAGCTGCGCGCGCGGGTGATCGGCGTGTGCCGCACGCTGACGGTATTTCTCCGCCAGTGCCGGGCCTTCGGGTGACTCGATGAACATCAGCAGCAAACCGGCGAAGGCATTGGCCAGTGCCGATTCGGGGTCGGCATCGGCGACGGCCAGGATGCGTTCGGCGCGCGGCTGGTAGCCGAGGAAGCCGCCGATGAAGTCGTCCAGTCCCTGGCGGGTGGACGGGTCGAGGGTGTCGATGGGGTTGCCGAGGTAGTCCAGTGACATGGGGTAGAGGCTCGTGGGGGCGGATGAGGATCACAGGGCAAACCCTGTGCCATCTGAACACCCCAGGCCTCTTGTGGGAGCGGGCTTGCTCGCGAACGCGGTGTGCCAGGTGAAACATGG
>NZ_JBSVVZ010000077.1:0-28157 GCF_054071875.1 Pseudomonas sp. SDO524_S393
AGCTCCCACATTTTGATTTGTGAACACAGTCAAATGTGGGAGCTGGCTTGCCTGCGATGGCTATTTCCGCGGCTCAGATACATCCGGGTTGTAAGCAGATAAACCGGTAACCCCGACACCAGAATCAGCAGCGCCGCATAAGGCGCCGCCGCCGCGAATTCCACATTCGAGGTGTGCGCCCACACCGCCGTTGCCAAAGTGTTCAGTCCGGTCGGACTGAGCAGCAGGGTCGCCGTCAATTCCTTCATCGCATCCAGAAAAACCAGCGCAAACGCAGCCCCCAATGCCGGGAAGATAATCGGCAGCGTCACCCGGCAAAACGCACTGAACGACGACGCGCCCAGCGTGCGTGCCGCCTCTTCCAATTGCGGTGCGGCTTTGTTCAGGGCTGTGCGGATTGGTGCCTGGGCCAACGGCAGAAACAACAGCGCATAAGCGATCAGCAGCAGCGCCGATGTCTGGTAGAGCGCCGGCACGTAATGCAGGGCGAAGTACACCAGCGTCAGTGCGATCACCAGGCCCGGCAGGGCGTGCAGCAGATAGGGCAGGCGTTCCGCCCAGATTGCCAGTCGGCCTTTGTAGCGCACCACCAGGAGCCCCACCGGCACGGCCAGTACCAGGCACAGGGCGGCTCCGCCCAGTGAGAGCGCCAGGGAAGACAGCAGCGCCTCACCAATCTCGGCCACCGGAAACGCCGCCGACGAGCCAACGGCCAGCCAATAGCCGAGCATGCCCAGCGGAATGCCGCTGCCGACGATCGCCAGCGCCAGGCAATACGCCTGGCCCAACGGTGCCCATCTGCCCAGTCGAACGGGTTCGGCATGCCGCGCTGCGCCCTGACCGGTGCGCACGTGGCGGCCCTTGCCGCGTGCGCGCAACTCCAGCCACAGCAGAGTCAGGCACATCACCAGCAGTACCGCCGACAGCATCGCGGCATTGGCGTTGCTGAATTCCAGCTCGAATTGCTGGTAGATCGCGGTGGTGAAGGTTTGCAGGCCGATGATCGACAGCGCGCCGAATTCCACCAGCATATGCAGTGCGATCAACAGTGCTCCGGCCAGTAGCGAAGGCCAGAGCAGCGGCAGCGTGACGCGAAAAAACACGCCCCGGCGGTTCTGTCCCAGGGTGCGCGCCGACTCCTCCAGGGACGGGTCCAGGTTGCGCAACGTCGCCGCTACCGGCAGAAACACCAGCGGGTATTTGGACAGGCTCATCACCAGGATCGCCCCGCCCAGGCCCTCGAAGTGTGCGCTGAGCGAGACCCAGGTAAAGCTGCTGACGAACGCCGGCACCGCAAACGGCAGGCACAGAATCACGCCCCAGATGCGCCGCCCCGGCAGGTTGCTGCGTTCCAGCAGCCAGGCCAGGCTCAGGCCGATCACGCCGCAGACAATCGTCACCCCGACCATCAGCGCCAGGGTATTGCGTAGCAACCCGAACACATAAGGCCGCCACAACAGACGCACTGCTTCTGCCCAGCCGGCTTGCCAGGCCTTGAGTCCCACATACAGCAACGGCAACAGGCTCAGGCCCACCAACAGCAGCGCGGGGAGCACCAGCCAGGGCGAGGGCCGCCTGCGTGGTTGGCTGAAGCCGCTACGCAAAGTCGAGAACGATGGGGTCATCAGTTCAGGCCAACGTCACGTTCCAGGTCCAGAGCTTCTTCCGCATTGCCCAGGTCGGCGGGGGTGACTTTCGGCGGTTGCAGCTCGCTGAAGGGTTTGAGGCCGCGGCTGGATTCCATGCCCTTGCGCAATGGGTATTCAGCCGAGGTGTTGGTGATCACGCGCTGGCCTTCTTCGCTGGCCATGAACGCCAGCAACTGCTGGGCTTCTTTCGGGTGTTTGCTGGATTTCAGTGCGGCAGCGGAAGACACGGTAATCAAGCCGCCCACGTCGCCATCAGTGAAATAGTGCAGTTGCGAGTCCAGGTTGGTTTTTTCCTTTTTCAGGGCAAACCAGTAGTAGTTGTTCACCAGTACGGTAGCGACTTCGCCATTCTCCACGGCTTTGAGGGCGACCATATTGTTGCTGTAGACCTTGCCAAATGCGCGCAGGCCGGTGAGCCATTCTTCGGCGGCTTCGCGACCGTGCAGCTTGATGATTGCCACGGCCTGTTCCTGGAAGGCGCCGCTGGTGGGCACGAAGCCCACTTTGCCTTGCCACTCGGGGCCAGCGAAATCCAGTACTGACTTGGGCAGGTCCTTTTCCGCGATCAGCTTGGGGTTGAACGCCACGACGCGGGTGCGTGCGGTGACGCCCATCCAGTCGCCGTTGCTGCCGACGTAATCCTTGGGGAGTACGTCGAGGGTGCTGGCGTCGATCCTGGCAAGCAGGCCTTGCTCGCCGAGTTTGTTCAGTGGCGGCGATTCTTCGGTGTAGATCACATCGGCAGGTGAGCGCTCACCCTCTTCGACGACCTGGCTTGCCAATTGGTTGCTGCTGCCTTTGCGCACGTTGACATGGATGCCGGTCTTGGCTTCGAAGGCCTTGGCGAGTTCGTCGCCGACTTCCTTATGCTGGCCGTTGTACAGGGTCAGGGAAATCTTGTCGGCGCATTGGGCGGCGGGCGAGAGCAGGGTCAGGCCCAGCAGAGTGATGGTCAGGCCACGCAGAAGGGATGTCTTGAGACGGGTATCGCGGATCATCATCCGGGGTGTTCCTCACTTGAGTGCAACAAATCTTTGCAAGGATAAACGATAAAGCTTCTCAGGTGCGGACGAGGGGGGGAGAGGTGCGGGGATGTTTTCAAACCCCAGAAACGAAAAAACCCGCTTTCGCGGGTTTGATCTGAATTTGGTGCCCAGGAGAAGACTCGAACTTCCACGACCGTAAGGTCACCAGCACCTGAAGCTGGCGTGTCTACCAATTTCACCACCTGGGCATCATCGTCAACGTTGCCGTCGTCGATGGCGCGCACTATACGGAGAGGTTTTTGAGCTGTAAACCCCCGTTTTCAAAAAAGCCTGGAAAAAAGCGCCAGTGGTCGCGCAAGGTGCGTTTTGGCGGCTGTGGAGGGCTTTTAATCGTTTGTTGCTGCCTGAAATTTCCCGTTTCAATACGCGTATGCCAAACTAACCCGCATATAGACAAGGTGAAAACTCTCTAATGGCCGATTGGCAGTCCCTCGATCCCGAGGCCGCTCGTGAAGCGGAAAAATATGAAAACCCCATTCCTAGCCGCGAACTGATTCTGGCGCATCTCGCCGATCGGGGTTCGCCTGCTAGCCGCGAGCAGCTGGTTGAAGAATTCGGCCTGAGCACCGAAGACCAACTCGAAGCCCTGCGTCGCCGTTTGCGCGCCATGGAGCGCGACGCTCAACTGATCTACACCCGTCGTGGTACCTATGCGCCGGTGGACAAGCTCGACCTGATCCTGGGGCGCATCGCCGGGCACCGTGACGGTTTCGGTTTCCTGATTCCCGATGATGGCAGTGACGACCTGTTCATGAGCCCGGCGCAAATGCGCCTGGTGTTCGATGGCGACCGCGCCCTGGCGCGTGTTTCCGGCCTGGACCGTCGCGGTCGGCGTGAAGGCGTGATCGTCGAAGTGGTCTCCCGTGGTCACGAAACCATCGTGGGCCGTTACTTCGAAGAGGGCGGCATCGGTTTTGTGGTGCCGGACAACCCCAAGGTGCAGCAGGAAGTGCTGATCACCCCGGGTCGCAACGGCAACGCGAAGATCGGCCAGTTCGTCGAGGTGAAAATCACCCACTGGCCAACGCCGCGCTTCCAGCCTCAGGGCGATGTGATCGAAGTGGTCGGCAACTATATGGCGCCGGGCATGGAAATCGATGTCGCGCTGCGTACCTACGACATCCCGCACGTGTGGCCGGAAGCCGTCGTGAAGGAAGCGCGCAAGCTCAAGCCCCACGTCGAGGAAAAGGACAAAGAGAAGCGCATCGATCTGCGCCATCTGCCGTTCGTCACCATCGACGGCGAAGACGCCCGCGACTTCGACGACGCCGTCTACTGCGAAGCCAAGCCCGGCAAGCTGCGCCTGTTCTCCGGCGGCTGGAAGCTTTACGTAGCGATTGCCGACGTTTCCAGCTATGTGAAGATCGGTTCGGCGCTGGACGCCGAAGCCCAGGTACGTGGCAACTCGGTGTATTTCCCCGAGCGTGTGATCCCGATGTTGCCGGAGGAGTTGTCCAACGGCCTGTGCTCCCTGAACCCGAAAGTCGACCGTCTGGCGATGGTGTGCGAGATGACCATCTCGAAAACCGGCGAGATGACCGACTACCAGTTCTACGAAGCGGTGATCCACTCCCAGGCGCGGTTGACCTACAACAAGGTCAGTACCCTTCTGGAACACCCGAAAACCAGCGAAGCCAAGGCGCTGCGCGGCGAGTACGGCGACGTGGTGCCACACCTCAAGCAACTTTATGCGCTGTACAAAGTGTTGCTGGGTGCCCGTCATGTCCGTGGCGCGATCGACTTCGAAACCCAGGAAACGCGGATTGTCTTCGGTTCCGAGCGCAAGATCGCCGCGATCACGCCGACCACCCGCAATGATGCGCACAAGCTGATCGAGGAATGCATGCTGGCGGCCAACGTGGCCACTGCCGAATTCCTGCAGAAGCATGAAATCCCAGCGCTGTATCGCGTTCATGACGGCCCGCCGCCAGAGCGTCTGGAGAAGCTGCGCGCCTTCCTGGGCGAGTTGGGTCTGTCCCTGCACAAAGGCAAGGAAGGCCCGACGCCGAAGGATTACCAGGCATTGCTGGCCAGCATCAAGGATCGCCCGGATTACCACGTGATCCAGACGGTCATGCTGCGTTCCCTGAGCCAGGCGGTGTACAGCGCTGAAAACGAGGGCCACTTCGGCCTGAACTACGAGGCGTACACCCACTTCACCTCGCCGATTCGTCGCTATCCGGACTTGCTCACGCACCGTGCCATCCGCAGCGTGATCCATTCCAGGCAGAACACCCCGCACGTCAAGCGTGCCGGTGCGATGACCATTCCCAAGGCGCGGATCTATCCTTACGACGAAGCCGCCCTGGAACAGTTGGGCGAGCAGTGCTCCATGAGCGAGCGCCGTGCCGACGAAGCCACTCGCGACGTGGTGAACTGGCTCAAGTGCGAGTTCATGAAGGACCGCGTGGGCGAGTCGTTCCCAGGGGTGATCACCGCCGTGACCGGCTTTGGCCTGTTCGTCGAACTGACCGACATTTACGTCGAGGGCCTGGTGCACGTCACCGCCTTGCCGGGCGATTACTACCATTTCGATCCTGTGCATCACCGCCTGGCGGGCGAGCGCACTGGCCGCAGCTTCCGCTTGGGCGACACGGTGGAAGTGCAGGTCATGCGCGTCGACCTCGATGAGCGCAAGATCGACTTCGGCATGTCTGAAAAGACCGTCGAAGCGTCGGTTGGCCGCAAAAAGCGGGGTGCGCCGACCCCTACCGAGGCGCCGAAGGGTAAGTCGACCCCGGCCAAGGCGGCAACTGAGCCTGCACCGGCCAAGCCGCCACGCCGTTCCACCAAGGAAAAGGCTTCCGATGCCTATCGCTCGAGCGACGCGGCGGCCAATAACGCCGAGGTGCGCAAAAGCCGCGAGTTGAAGCAGAAGCTGCTCAGTGAGGCCCGGGCCGGTGGCAAGCCGGCCGCCAGCGGCAAGTCCCAGGCCGGCGAGAAAAAACCGTCCAAGCACCGTAAAGGCCCATCCCCTGCAAAAAGCGGCGGGGCACGTAAACCTAAGGCCAAGTCATGAGTCTGGAAAAAATCTACGGCGTGCATGCCGTGGAAGCATTGCTGCGTCACCACCCCAAGCGCGTCAAGCAGGTGTGGCTGGCAGAAGGGCGCAGTGAGCCGCGTGTACAGGCGCTGGTCGAGTTGGCCAACGAAAACCGCGTAGCCATCGGCCAGGCTGAGCGTCGCGAGATGGATGCCTGGGTTGAAGGCGTGCATCAAGGTGTGGTGGCGGATGTCAGCCCGAGCCAGGTCTGGGGCGAGGCGATGCTCGACGAGCTGCTGGATCGCACCGAAGGTTCGCCCTTGTTGCTGGTACTGGACGGCGTGACCGACCCGCATAACCTGGGCGCTTGCCTGCGCTCGGCGGATGCCGCCGGTGCACTGGCGGTGATCGTGCCCAAGGACAAGTCGGCGACCTTGACGCCTGTAGTGCGTAAAGTCGCCTGCGGCGCCGCGGAAGTGATTCCGCTGGTGGCTGTGACCAACCTGGCGCGCACCCTGGAAAAACTTCAGCAGCGCGGCCTGTGGGTCGTGGGGACGGCAGGAGAGGCGGAGGTCAGCATTTATGACCAGGACCTCACCGGCCCGACCATCCTCATCATGGGTGCCGAAGGCAAAGGCATGCGCCGCCTGACCCGTGAGCACTGCGATTACCTGGTGCACCTGCCGATGGCCGGCAGTGTCAGCAGCCTCAACGTGTCGGTCGCGACGGGTGTGTGCCTGTTCGAAGCCCAGCGTCAGCGCGGTGCCAAGAAGGCTGTGAAGAAAGGTTGATCGTAACGCAGTACCCTGTGGGAGCCGGGCTTGCCCGCGATGATGGTGTGTCAGTCAGCAGAGACGCTGCCAGTGCCGCCGCCATCGCAGGCAAGCCAGCTCCCACAGTTGTTTTGCGTCTATGTGGCTGCCGTGCTGTTCAAATAATCACCAATTGCCTTGCACCCTTTCTCCCCCTTCTCTACAATTGCGCCCCTTGCCTTGGAGGCCGGCACGCAGGTGCCTCCCCCGCAGCAAGGTCCATAAGTGTCATTCACTCCTTGTCTGACCGTTTTCAAGCGGCAGGCTACAACCCGTAAGGAGCATTCATGCGTCATTACGAAATCATCTTTTTGGTCCACCCGGATCAAAGCGAGCAAGTCGGCGGCATGGTTGAGCGTTACACCAAGCTGATCGAAGAAGACGGCGGCAAAATCCACCGTCTGGAAGACTGGGGCCGTCGTCAACTGGCCTACGCAATCAACAATGTTCACAAGGCTCACTACGTGATGCTGAACGTTGAGTGCACCGGCAAGGCCCTGGCCGAGCTGGAAGACAACTTCCGCTACAACGATGCAGTGATCCGTAACCTGGTCATCCGTCGCGACGAAGCCGTTACCGGCCAGTCCGAGATGCTCAAGGCTGAAGAAAACCGCAGTGAGCGCCGTGAGCGTCGCGACCGTCCTGAGCATGCTGAAAGCGCCGATGGCGACGACAGCGATGACAGCGACAACAGCGATAACGCTGACGAGTAATCCACGGACCTTTTAAGGAGCCTATCAAATGGCACGTTTCTTCCGTCGTCGTAAATTCTGCCGCTTCACCGCTGAAGACGTGAAAGAGATCGACTACAAAGATCTCAACACTCTGAAAGCCTACGTATCCGAGACCGGCAAAATCGTTCCAAGCCGCATCACCGGTACCAAAGCTCGTTATCAGCGTCAGCTGGCCACCGCTATCAAGCGCGCCCGCTTCCTGGCCCTGCTGGCCTACACCGACAGCCACGGCCGCTGAGACCGGGCAGTCGACAAGTAGTAAGGGATTGAATGCATGCGCGCCTTAGCTGAGTTCATCATGCGCGGTCGTATGCAGGCCACTCTGGTAGTGGCTGGATGTGTGGCATTGCCGTTGCTGTATTGGTTGGGTGCTGCCGCTGGATGCCTTGTGCTCCTGCGGCGCGGTTTGCAGGACGCCGTGGGTGTCCTGGCCCTGGGGTTGCTGGCTGCCTTGATCTGGTGGCTGCAACTGGGTGAACCCAAGGTGCTTATGGTGCTGTTGGGGTCATCGAGCCTTGCGTTGGTTTTGCGCGCAAGTGAGTCCTGGGTCCGCACGCTGCTGGTCAGCGTGGCAGTGGGTCTGGTTTTTTCAGTGTTGCTCGGCGCGGCTTTCCACCCGCAGATCGAGGCGCTGGCGCAAGAGATCGTCAAGGTCCTGCCGCTGGCTCTCGGGGATCTCTACCAGCAATTGTCGGTAGATGAGCGAGCGCGCCTCGCGGCACTGATCGCACCGGCCCTGATCGGCCTTATGGCAGTGGTGCTGCAGATCGTCAGCGTGCTGAGCCTGATACTGGGGCGTTATTGGCAGGCGCTGTTGTATAACCCGGGCGGTTTTGGTCGCGAGTTTCGCAGTATCAGAATCCCCGCGGGCGTGGCGATGTTGCTGCTGGCCTGCATGGTGGTCGGACCGAATCTCGGTCCCCAGGCTGCCCTGCTGTTGCTGTTTTGCAGCGTACCGCTGGTGTTTGCCGGGCTGGCCCTGATTCACGGGCTGGTCGCGCAGAAGCGCCTGGCCAGGTTCTGGCTGGTGGGGTTGTACGTGACGCTGTTGCTGTTCATGCAGCTGATCTATCCGTTACTCGTGGTTCTGGCCATTGTCGACGGCCTGATTGATTTTCGCGGTCGTCTGGCGCCGAAAGACGCCGATAACGCGAACGGTGAAGGTTAAAAGTTAGAGGATTTTCACATGCAACTGATCCTTCTGGAAAAAGTCGCCAACCTGGGCAACCTGGGCGACAAAGTGAACGTTAAGGCCGGTTACGGTCGTAACTACCTGCTGCCATACGGCAAAGCCACCGCTGCCACCGCTGCCAACCTGGCTGCGTTTGAAGAGCGTCGCGCTGAGCTGGAAAAAGCTGCAGCAGACAAGAAAGCTTCGGCTGAAAGCCGCGCTGCCCAACTGGCCGAGCTGGAAGTGACCATCACTGCCACCGCTGGCGACGAAGGCAAGCTGTTCGGTTCGATCGGCACCCACGACATCGCTGATGCACTGACCGCCTCCGGCGTTGAAGTTGCAAAAAGCGAAGTTCGTCTGCCGAACGGCACCATCCGCAACGTGGGTGAATTCGACGTGGCCGTGCACCTGCACGCCGAAGTTGAAGCCACCGTACGCGTTGTCGTGGTAGCAGCTTAAGCCGCACCTAACTGACTGGCACCTCGCGTGCCAGGCGGTTAACATCGGGCACGATCCTGTTTACAGGTCGTGCCCTTTGTTTTTCTACAAACCCCGAATTCCAAGTGGCCATGAACGATATTTCAGCTCCCGAGCAATACGATCTGCAAACCGCTGCCCTGAAGGTGCCGCCGCATTCCATCGAGGCCGAACAGGCCGTGCTCGGTGGCTTGATGCTGGACAACAACGCCTGGGAACGTGTGCTGGATCAAGTCTCGGACGGTGATTTCTATCGCCATGACCACCGCCTGATCTTCCGTGCCATCGCCAAGCTGGCCGATCAGAACTCCCCGATCGACGTCGTGACCCTGGCCGAACAGCTCGACAAGGAAGGCCAGACCTCCCAGGTCGGCGGCCTGGGTTATCTGGGTGAGCTGGCGAAAAACACGCCATCCGTCGCGAACATCAAGGCCTACGCCCAGATCGTTCGCCAGCGCGCCACCCTGCGCCAGTTGATCGGCATCAGCAACGACATCGCCGACGCGGCCTTCAACCCCGAAGGACGCACCGCCGAAGAGATCCTCGATGAGGCCGAGCGCCAGATCTTCCAGATTGCCGAAGCACGGCCCAAGACCGGCGGCCCGGTGGGCGTCAACGACCTGCTGACCAAGGCCATCGACCGTATCGACACGCTGTTCAATACCGCCGATGCGATCACCGGCCTGTCCACCGGTTACACCGACCTCGACGAAAAGACCAGCGGCCTGCAGCCTGCCGACTTGATCATCGTTGCCGGTCGTCCTTCGATGGGTAAAACCACCTTTGCGATGAACCTGGTGGAAAACGCCGTGTTGCGCAGTGAAAAGGCGGTGCTGGTGTACTCCCTCGAGATGCCAGGCGAATCGCTGATCATGCGTATGCTCTCGTCCCTGGGGCGCATTGATCAGACCAAGGTGCGTTCCGGTCAGTTGGAGGATGACGACTGGCCACGCCTGACGTCGGCGGTCAACCTGCTTAACGACCGCAAGCTGTTCATCGACGATACCGCCGGTATCAGCCCGTCGGAAATGCGCGCACGTACGCGGCGCCTGGTGCGTGAGCACGGTGATATCGGCCTGATCATGATCGACTACCTGCAGCTCATGCAGATCCCGGGTTCCAGCGGTGACAACCGGACCAACGAAATTTCCGAGATTTCCCGGTCCCTCAAGGCGCTGGCCAAAGAGTTCAATTGCCCCGTGGTGGCCCTGTCCCAGCTCAACCGCTCCCTGGAGCAACGCCCGAACAAGCGCCCGGTGAACTCCGACTTGCGGGAATCGGGAGCGATCGAGCAGGACGCCGACGTGATCATGTTCGTGTACCGCGACGAGGTGTATCACCCCGAGACGGAACACAAGGGCATCGCCGAAATCATCATCGGCAAGCAGCGGAACGGCCCCATCGGCTTTATCCGCCTGGCGTTCATCGGTAAGTACACGCGCTTCGAAAACCTCGCGCCGGGCAGCTACAACTTCGACGACGACGAGTAATGCTCCTGCGCCTGTAAGGGCCTCATCGCGGGCAAGCCCGCTCCCACACTTGGATTGCAAATACCTTCGAATGTGGGAGCGGGCTTGCCCGCGATGGGCGCACCACAATTCCGACTGTCGTCGTCGGAATTGGTCAAAATTTGTGCTATATTCCGCGCCCGCGATTTTCCATCTCAACACCGGTCACCGTCATGCAAACAGCCAAGCCGTTATTTGACTATCCCAAGTACTGGGCCGAATGTTTCGGTCCGGCGCCATTCCTGCCGATGAGCAGGGAGGAGATGGATCAGCTTGGCTGGGATTCGTGCGACATCATCATCGTGACCGGTGACGCCTACGTCGACCATCCGTCCTTTGGCATGGCCATCATCGGCCGTCTGCTGGAGTCCCAGGGCTTCCGTGTCGGGATCATTGCGCAGCCGAACTGGCAGTCCAAGGACGACTTCATGAAGCTCGGCGAGCCGAACCTGTTCTTCGGCGTCGCGGCCGGCAACATGGACTCGATGATCAACCGCTACACCGCCGACAAGAAAATCCGTTCCGACGACGCCTATACCCCTGGCGGCATGGCCGGCAAGCGCCCGCACCGCGCCAGCCTGGTGTACAGCCAGCGTTGCAAGGAAGCCTACAACCATGTGCCGATCGTGCTCGGTGGCATCGAAGCCTCCCTGCGCCGCATCGCCCATTACGATTACTGGCAGGACCGGGTGCGCAATTCGATCCTGATCGACGCCGCCGCCGACATCCTGCTGTACGGCAACGCCGAACGCGCCATTGTCGAAGTGGCCCAGCGTCTGTCCTGGGGCCACAAGATCGAAGACATCACTGACGTGCGCGGCACCGCGTTCATTCGCCGTGACACCCCGCAGGGCTGGTACGAAGTGGACTCCACCCGCATCGACCGCCCGGGCAAGATCGACAAGATCATCAACCCGTACGTGAATACCCAGGACACCCAGGCTTGCGCCATCGAGCAGGAAAAGGGGCCGCAGGACGATCCGGAAGAAGCCAAGGTCGTGCAGATCCTGGCCAGCCCCAAGATGACCCGCGACAAGACCGTGATCCGCCTGCCGTCCGTGGAAAAAGTGCGCAACGACGCGGTGCTCTATGCTCACGCCAACCGTGTGCTGCACCTGGAGACCAACCCGGGCAACGCCCGTGCGCTGGTGCAGAAGCACGGTGAAGTGGACGTGTGGTTCAACCCGCCGCCCATTCCGATGACCACCGAAGAAATGGACTACGTGTTCGGCATGCCTTACGCACGTATCCCACACCCGGCGTACGGCAAGGAAAAAATCCCGGCCTACGACATGATCCGTTTCTCGGTGAACATCATGCGTGGCTGCTTCGGCGGCTGCACCTTCTGCTCGATCACCGAGCACGAAGGCCGCATCATCCAGAACCGTTCCGAAGAGTCGATCATTCGCGAGATTGAAGAAATTCGCGACAAGGTCCCGGGTTTTACCGGGGTGATCTCCGACCTCGGCGGCCCTACCGCGAACATGTACCGCATCGCGTGCAAGAGCCCGGAAATCGAATCCGCGTGCCGCAAGCCGTCGTGCGTGTTCCCCGGTATCTGCCCGAACCTGAACACCGATCACTCGTCGTTGATCCAGCTGTACCGCAGCGCCCGTGCGTTGCCGGGCGTGAAGAAGATCCTGATTGCCTCCGGCCTGCGTTACGACCTGGCCGTCGAGTCGCCGGAATACGTTAAAGAGCTGGTGACCCACCACGTGGGTGGCTACCTCAAGATCGCCCCGGAGCACACCGAGGAAGGTCCGCTCAACCAGATGATGAAGCCGGGCATCGGCACCTATGACCGCTTCAAGCGCATGTTCGAGAAGTTCTCGAAAGAGGCGGGCAAGGAGCAGTACCTGATCCCGTACTTCATCGCCGCCCACCCGGGCACCACCGACGAAGACATGATGAACCTGGCGCTGTGGCTCAAGGGCAACGGCTTCCGTGCCGACCAGGTGCAGGCGTTCTATCCGTCGCCGATGGCCAGCGCCACGGCGATGTACCACTCGGGCAAGAACCCGCTGCGCAAGGTCACTTACAAGAGCGACGCGGTGACCATCGTCAAGAGCGAGGAGCAGCGCCGTTTGCACAAGGCCTTCCTGCGCTACCACGACCCGAAAGGTTGGCCGATGTTGCGTGAGGCCCTGCTGCGCATGGGCCGTGGCGACCTGATCGGGCCGGGCAAGGATCAACTGATTCCCTTGCACCAGCCGAACACCGACAGCTACCAGAGTGCCCGTCGCAAGAACTCGACACCGGCTGGCAGCCACAAGGTGGCCAAGGAAACCACTACCAAAATCCTCACCCAGCACACCGGTCTGCCACCCCGTGGCAGCGACGGCAGCAACCCGTGGGACAAGCGCGAACAGGCCAAGGCCGCCGCTCAGGCACGCAACAAGCAGGCTGCCAAGGAGCGTGCGGACGCGGCCAAGGGCAAAGGCAAGAAGCCGGCGCGCAAGCCGGTGGTGCCGCGTTGATCGCTGCCTGAACATGCAAAGCGCCAGCCTCGTGCTGGCGTTTTGCTTTCTATTCGATGGTGAGCCTGTTTGTTAAGGTGGCGCCCATTGAATCGTCATCGCAGGCAAGCCAGCTCCCACAGTTGATCGGATTCACACGGTTAAACTGTGGGAGCCGGGCTTGCCCGCGATGAGGCCAGTGCGGCCAACATCATCATCAAGGAAGAACATTCATGGGCAACCCCCTGGCCTCCATCGGCATGGACTCCAACCGCTCCCAGTTCATGGCGCGCCAGCGCATCGAAAGCCGGATCAACCTGCCGCGGCTGTTCGCCGCCATCGACGCCGACCCGGGCATCGTCGGCGCGGGCGTGGTGTATATCGATGCTGATTTCAACGTCGTAACGCTGCGTGAGTTCAAGCCGATTTGCAGCATCAAGCCCAAGCGCATCATCTTGCGCGAGGCGCAGAAGTACATTGCGCCGACGCAGTTTGCACAACAGGTCCAGGACAACCCCCGCGAATCGCGTCTGGTGGGGGAGGCGATCAATACCTCTCTATCCTGCGCGGGCGCGGTCATCGGTTGGATCGTCGTGCTCAGCGGCACCGTCGCTGTGCCGTTCACGGCGGGCGCCAGCAGTGTGATTACGGCCATCGGTTATACGGCTGCCACGGCGAGCACGCTCCAGTGTTTTGCCAGTGGCTATCGCGTCAGCAACGAGATCAGTGACCCGTCCAAAAATGACAAGCTTGATAGCTCAGAGTGGTACCAGTACACAATGATCGCGCTGGATGCGACGTCGTTGATAGGTGTCGGTGCATCGACGTTGACCACGATAAAACTGGTGCGGTTAAACCAGGCGACCACCGGCAAAAGCGTGCGAGACGTGTTGCGGGGATTAACGCGGCAAGAGCGCGCCAAGCTTACGAAAGAGCTGCTCAGCATCCAGGATCCGCGCATGAGCGCCAAAATGCTCAAGTTGAAGCAACTGTCCGGCGAGGCAACCAAGCGTTTCACGCCGGCGAAGGTCAAGCATGCAACGGTGACTCAGATACAGGATGCATTGGGCGCAGCCATCGGTTTTACCGGCAGCACAATTTCAGGGAATGTGCGCACCATCGCTGTGGGGCTGTACGAGGAAATGAGCGATGAATGAGCTACCGGGCATTCGCAGTTTTTTGGCGCAGTACTTTCCGGTCTTCATGGGGGCGATTTTCGCGGCGGTGTTCAGCCTTGTGTTTGCGGTACCGTTGATTTTCGACAGTTATTTCCCACGCTTGCCGATGGACGATAACCTCAAGTATTCCTTCCTGGGTGGCCTCGCACTGACGTGGGGGATCGTACAGTGCAATTTCATGATCGCGCGCGGGCGGCCGCAGTGGGTATGGCCACTGGTGGCGCTGCTCGTACTCTGTGTGCTTGCGGTACTGCCCACGTTCGCCTTTGGTCCGCATCCGCTGTCCTATGGATTGAGCCTGCTGTGCCCGCTGCTGGGGTTATTGCTGCTCAACAGCAAGCGCCATCGGGAAATGCGCAAAAAACTGCTGGAGATCCGCCAACTGCGCCAGGCCGTTATAGCTGCGGATAAAAAGCGTTAGTTTTACCGGCTTGTGCCAAAGCACCAGCCCCGTGCCGTATTCGAGGGTGAGCCTGTTTGTTAAGGTGGCGCCCATTGAATCGTCATCGCAGGCAAGCCAGCTCCCACAGTTGATCGGATTCACACAATTAAACTGTGGGAGCCGGGCTTGCCCGCGATGGGGCCGGGTCGGCCAGTAGGAATGTATGAGGAATGAGCGAATTGATGACGCTGCGCGACTTCTTTCGGCACTACTTTCTGACATTTATTGTCGGCGTATTCGCTGCATATTTTTCTTTGGCGTTGGCTGTGGCGCTGGCGTTCGTCACCTATTTTCGTGATGCGCAGATTGCGCAAGTGGGGCTCAAGATCATGTCTGCCGGGGCGCTGCTCATTTTGTTGACGGTTCATAGCAACTTCATGATTTTGCGCGGCCGACCCTCCTGGGTGTGGGTGATGGTCGGTGTCTACGTCGGTTGTCTGCTGTTTGTATTTCCAATGGTTCAATACCAGCCTCAAAAGGTTCTCTTTGGGTTGGCGCTGTTATTCCCGTTGTTCGGACTGTTGACGCTGAACAGCAAGGCTCAACGGAAGATGCGCCAAAAATTGCTGGAAATCCGCCAACTGCGCCAAGCGATGATTGCCCGACACAAAGCCCGCTGACTGGGTAGATTCCCCACCCCCGTTTCACACCAGCGCCACAAATATGTGCGTCACTCGCACCATGGCACCCGCGTCGGCGCTGTTTTGGTGCTGTACTGCACCGGGTCTCACGATAAAGCGCACTGGCCGCCGCTCTGGCATAAGTCTTGCGCGCTTTGTTTTCATGCCCTGGCTCGCAGGAGGCCGCCGTGTCGATTCATGTCGCGTTGCACCACGTTACGCATTACCGCTATGACCGTGCCGTCGAGCTTGGCCCGCAGATTGTGCGCTTGCGCCCGGCGGCCCATAGCCGTACGCGGATACTGTCTTATGCGCTGAACGTGCAGCCCGAGCAGCATTTCATCAATTGGCAGCAAGACCCCCAGGGTAATTACCTGGCGCGTCTGGTGTTCCCGGAAAAGACCGATGAGCTGCGTATCGAAGTCGACCTGGTCGCCGAGCTGGCGGTGTTCAACCCGTTCGATTTTTTCCTCGAACCTTACGCCGAGAAAATCCCCTTCAGCTACGCCGCCGACGAGCAGCGCGAGCTGGCGCCGTACCTGGAAACCTTGCCGCTGACGCCCAGGTTCGCCGCCTACCTGGCGGGTATCGACCGCACACCCTTGCCGGCGGTGGATTTTCTGGTGGGCCTCAACCAGCGCCTGGCCGCTGACATCGGCTACCTGATCCGCCTGGAGCCCGGCGTGCAAACCCCGGAATTCACCCTGGAAAATGCTTCTGGCTCCTGCCGTGATTCGGCCTGGCTGCTGGTGCAACTGCTGCGCAACCTGGGGCTGGCCGCGCGGTTTGTGTCCGGCTACCTGATCCAACTGACGGCTGATGTGAAAGCCCTCGACGGTCCGTCCGGTACCGAAGTGGACTTCACCGATCTGCATGCCTGGTGCGAAGTGTACTTGCCCGGCGCTGGCTGGATCGGCCTGGACGCCACCTCGGGCCTGTTCGCCGGGGAAGGGCATATCCCTTTGGCTTGTAGTCCTGATCCGTCGTCTGCCGCGCCGATCAGTGGGCTGGTGGAGCCCTGCGAGTGCGAATTTACCCACGAAATGTCAGTGGAGCGCATTTGGGAGGCCCCTCGGGTCACCAAGCCCTACACCGAAGAGCAATGGCGGGCGATCCAGGCCCTGGGGCGACAGATCGACGGCGACCTGCTTGAACATGACGTGCGCCTGACCATGGGCGGCGAGCCGACCTTCGTGTCCATTGACGACCCTGACGGCGCCGAGTGGAACACCGCCGCCCTGGGGCCGGACAAGCGTCGATTGTCCGCCGAGCTGTTCCAGCGCCTGCGCAAACATTATGCCCCCCAAGGCCTGGTGCATTTCGGCCAGGGCAAGTGGTACCCCGGCGAGCAACTGCCGCGTTGGTCGCTCAATTGCTATTGGCGCCGAGATGGCGTGCCGATCTGGCACAACAGCGCCTTGATTGCCGACGAGCAACAGGATTACGGCGCCGACGGTGTGCTCGCCGGGCGTTTCCTCGCCAGTGTCGCTGAGCGCCTCAAACTGCCGGCGCGCTTCGTGTTCCCGGCCTATGAAGACAATTTCTACTACCTGTGGCGCGAAGGCGCGCTGCCGCAGAATGTCAGCGCCCAGGACCCGCGATTGAGTGACGAGCTGGAGCGTGAGCGCCTGCGCAAGGTGTTCAGCCAAGGCCTGGATAAAGTCATCGGTCAGGTGCTGCCGCTGGCGCGCACGGCAGCCAACGACCGTTGGCAGAGCGGGCGCTGGTACCTGCGCGACAACCACTGTCGCCTGGTGCCGGGGGATTCGCCGCTGGGCTATCGTCTGCCGCTGGCCTCGCAACCCTGGGTGACGGCGGCGGAGTATCCGTTCGTGCACCCCACCGACCCGAACCAGGATCAGCCGGCGTTGCCGGGCACCGCCGAGCTGAACAATCCGGGCGAACCCGCACCCAGCGATGAGCGCGTGCCCCAGGTCGATCAGTCCGCCGACTGGTTGACCCGCACCGCGCTGTGCGCCGAGGCACGGCAGGGGCGGTTGTACCTGTTCATGCCGCCGCTGGAACGGGTCGAAGATTATCTGGAACTGGTCGCCGTCATCGAAGCCACCGCTGAGGAGCTGCATTGCCCGGTGTTGCTTGAAGGTTATGAACCACCGGCGGATACGCGCCTTAGCAATTTCCGGGTCACGCCGGACCCTGGTGTGATCGAAGTGAATGTGCAGCCCTCCGCGACCTGGGATGAGTTGGTGGAACGCACCGAATTCCTCTATGAAGAGGCACGGCAAACCCGGCTCACCACGGAAAAGTTCATGATCGACGGGCGCCACACCGGCACCGGCGGCGGCAACCACTTCGTGCTGGGCGGCGCGACACCCAAGGACTCACCCTTCCTGCGTCGCCCCGACCTGCTGCGCAGCCTGATCAGCTACTGGCACAACCACCCGTCGCTGTCCTATCTGTTTTCCGGTTTGTTTATCGGCCCGACCTCCCAGGCCCCACGGGTGGATGAAGCGCGCAACGACGCGCTGTACGAGCTGGAAATCGCCTTCGCGCAAATGCCCGCGCCCGGCGAGGAGTGCCCACCGTGGTTGGTGGACCGGCTGCTGCGCAACCTGCTGATCGACGTGACCGGTAACACCCATCGCGCCGAATTCTGCATCGACAAGCTCTACTCCCCGGATGGCGCCACGGGCCGCCTCGGTCTGCTGGAACTGCGCGCCTTTGAGATGCCGCCCCATGCGCGCATGAGCCTCACCCAGCAATTGCTGCTGCGGGCACTGGTTGCACGGTTCTGGCGCGAGCCCTACGCACCGCCGAAACTGGCACGCTGGGGCACCGAACTGCATGACCGCTTCCTGTTGCCGCACTTTATCGAGCAGGACTTCGCCGACGTGATCGTCGAGCTGAACGCTGCCGGCTACCCACTGCGCGCCGAGTGGTTCGCTGCGCACCTGGAGTTTCGTTTTCCCAAGGTCGGCGACTACGCCGTCAGCGGTATCGAGCTGGAACTGCGCCAGGCCCTGGAGCCTTGGCACGTGCTGGGCGAAGAAGGGGCGGCGGGCGGCACGGTGCGTTATGTGGACTCGTCGCTGGAGCGCTTGCAGGTGAAGCTCAGCGGCGTACCACCGCAGCGCTACGTGCTGACCTGCAACGGCATTCCGCTGCCGCTGCACGCCACCGGGCGAGTGGGTGAATTCGTCGCCGGCGTGCGCTATCGCGCCTGGCAACCGGCCAACTGCCTGCAACCGACGATTCCGGTGCATGCGCCGTTGGTGTTTGATGTGCTCGATACCTGGATGCAACGTTCCCTGGGAGGCTGCCAATACCATGTCGCCCATCCGGGCGGGCGCAATTACGACAGCCTGCCGGTGAATGCCAATGAAGCCGAGAGCCGGCGCATGGCGCGGTTTTTCCGCTTGGGGCATAGCCCAGGCAAGCTTCCCGTGCCGAGCGTGGTCGTCAACGACGAGTTGCCCATGACCCTGGACCTGCGGCGTTTCCCCAATAAAAATGACTAAACGCAATCCAGAATGTGGGAGCTGGCTTGCCTGCGATTTGATTGTTCCCATGCAGAGCGTGGGAACGATCGGTCATCAGGACAGTTGCTCCCACATTAGATTGCAGTGACTTTGAATTAAACTGAGCCCCCTTGCCTCTGCCGAGCGTTCCATGTCCGACTTGCTCGACCGTTACCCGCTGACCGCGGGCACTTACCACGAACTGCTGGACGACAGCGGCGCGGTGCGTGCCCATTGGCGGCGTCTGCTTGATCACCTGCAACGCAGCACACCCGCGCAGCTGGCGCAGCGCCAGGCATTGTTGACCCGGCAGATCCAGGAAAACGGTGTGACCTACAACGTCTACGCCGACCCCAAAGGCGCCGACCGCCCCTGGGAGCTGGACCTGCTGCCCCACGTGCTGGCCGCCGATGAGTGGCAACACCTGGCCGCCGGTATCGCCCAGCGCGCGCGTCTGCTCAACGCGGTGCTGGCCGACCTGTACGGGCCGCAGCGCCTGATCAAGGAAGGCCTGCTGCCGGCGGAACTGGTGTTTGGTCATAACAACTTCCTGTGGCCGTGCCAGGGCATCCAGCCGCCGGACGGTGCGTTCCTGCACCTGTATGCCGTGGACCTGGCCCGCACGCCGGATGGCCGCTGGTGGGTCACCGCCGACCGTACCCAGGCGCCGTCGGGCGCAGGCTATGCGTTGGAAAACCGCACCATCGTGTCGCGCGCTTTCCCGGATCTTTACCGCGACTTGCAAGTACAGCACCTCACCGGTTTCTTCCGCACGCTCCAGGAAACCCTGGCCCGCCAGGCCCCTGGCGATGACCAGCCGCCGCTGATCGTGCTGCTCACCCCCGGGCGTTTCAACGAAAGCTATTTCGAGCACCTCTACCTCGCCCGCCAACTCGGTTACCCCCTGGTGGAAGGGGGCGACCTTACGGTGCGGGACAGCACGGTATTCCTCAAAACCCTCAGCGGGCTGCGCCGGGTGCACGCGATCATGCGGCGGCTGGACGATGACTTCTGCGACCCGCTGGAACTGCGCACCGACTCGGCCCTGGGCGTGCCCGGTCTGCTCGATGCGGTGCGCCAGGGCAATGTGCTGGTGGCCAATGCCTTGGGCAGTGGCGTGCTGGAGTCTCCAGGATTGCTCGGCTTTTTGCCGAAGATCAACCAGTTTCTGTTTGGTGAAGAACTGATCCTGCCGTCCATCGCCACCTGGTGGTGCGGCGAAGCGCCGGTGCTGGCCGAAGCGCTGGAAAAACTGCCGGAGCTGTTGATCAAGCCGGCCTTTCCGTCGCAAAGCTTTGCCCCGGTGTTTGGTCGTGACTTGAATGACCAGCAGCGCCAGGCCCTGGCCGATCGCATGCGTGCGCGGCCTTATGCCTATGTCGCCCAGGAGCTGGCGCAGCTGTCCCAGGCGCCGGTGTGGCACACCGTCGACGACCACCTGCAACATCGCGCCATCGGCATGCGCGTGTATGCCGTGGCCAGTGAGGACGGCTACCGCGTGCTGCCCGGCGGCCTGACCCGTGTGGCTGCCGAGGCGGATGCCGAGGTGGTGTCGATGCAACGGGGGGGCGCCAGCAAGGACACCTGGGTGCTCGGTGAGCGTGCCTCCGGCGCCGAACACTGGCGCGCGCAACGTGCGATTGGCGCCCACGATCTGGTGCGCCGGGACCCCTATCTGCCCTCGCGGGTCGTGGAGAACCTGTTCTGGTTCGGCCGCTACTGCGAGCGCTGCGATGACAGCGCGCGCTGGCTGCGTATCGTGCTGGCGCGGTACGTGGACGGCGACGATCCACTGGCGTTGCAGGCGGCGGTCGAGCTGGGCGAAAGCCTGCGCCTGTTGCCGGAGGACGGCGAGTTGCCCGAGCGTTTGCAAGCCGCGTTGCTCGGTGACGATTGGCCGTCGAGCCTGCGCGCCAACTTGCAGCGCTTGCAGTGGGCGGCATCCCAGGTACGCGGCAAGTTGTCCCGGGAGAACTGGCAGGCGTTGGTCGAGCTGCAACGCGAGGCGCTTGAGCTGGAGCGCGACAGTCCGGATTTTGGCGAGCTGCTGGACTTCCTCAACCGCCTGGTCATGTCGCTGGCGGCACTGTCCGGGTTTGCCCTCGATGACATGACCCGCGACGAAGGCTGGCGCTTCCTGATGATGGGCCGACGCATCGAGCGCCTGCAATTTCTCAGCAGCAGCCTCGCGGCGTTCCTGCGTGGTGTGGCGGTGTTCGATCAGGCAGGGCTGGAGTGGTTGCTGGAGCTGGGCAACAGCAGCATCACTTATCGCTCGCGCTACCTGGCGGTGCCGCAACTGATCCCGGTGCTCGACCTGTTGTTGCTGGACGAACAGAACCCCCACGCGGTGATGTTCCAGCTTAAATTGGTGAGCCGCACGTTGCGGCGTCTCAACGATGATTTCGGGGTGCCCCGGGAGACCGGCCTCGGTCCGTTGGTGGAGCGCCTGGCACGCTTTGACCTCGGCTGTCTGGAGAACCCGTTGTTTGGTGAGCCCAGCGTGCGAGCCGCCCTGGATGGGCTGGCCGAACTGTTGCAAGCGGTGGCCGATGAAAGCGGACAGGTGTCGGATCGCCTGGCGTTGCGCCATTTCGCCCATGTGGATGATGTCAGCCAGCAAACGGTGTCGGTGTGATGAGTGCGCGCTACCAGATTTTCCACGATACCCATTACCACTACGACAGCCCGGTGTCCCTGGCCCAGCAACTGGCGCATTTATGGCCTCGCCCCTGTGCCTGGCAGCGGTGCTCGGCGCAGCGCCTGGATATCAGCCCGGAACCGACGGCGCGCCGGGATGAGCTGGACGTGTTCGGCAACCCCATCACGCGCCTGGCGTTCGAGCGGCCCCACGATGAGTTGCTGGTGAACGCCGGGCTCACCGTGGAAGTGCTGGCGCGGCCTGCGCTGGATTTCCTGCAGTCGCCCGCCTGGGAGCAGACCCGCGACAGCCTGACCTACAGCAGCCAGGCCCTGTCGCCGGACTTGATCGAGGCGTGTCGCTATCGTTTCGAATCGCCCTACGTGCACCTGAAAAAATCGTTCGTGGCGTTCTCCGAAAGCTGCTTCCCGCCGGGCGAGCCGCTGCTGGTGGGCGTACGGGCCTTGATGCAAAAGATCTTCAGCGAATTCACCTTCGATGCGGAAGCCACTCAGGTCGCCACGCCCCTGGTGGAGGTGTTGGAACGTCGTCGTGGCGTGTGCCAGGACTTCGCCCACTTGATGCTCGCCTGCCTGCGCTCTCGGGGCCTGGCAGCGCGTTACGTCAGTGGCTACCTGCTGACCCAGCCACCACCGGGCCAGCCACGGTTGATCGGCGCCGATGCCTCCCACGCCTGGGTCTCGGTGTATTGCCCGGTGTCGGGCTGGGTGGATTTCGATCCGACCAACAATGTGCAGCCGGCACTGGAGCACATCACCCTGGCCTGGGGCCGGGACTTCTCCGATGTGTCGCCGTTGCGTGGTGTGATTCTGGGAGGAGGGAGCCATGACCCGGAGGTGCGGGTGACGGTGATGCCTTTAGAGTAGGTTTGTGTGGGAGCTGGCTTGCCTGCGATGGCAGCGACTCGATCTGACTGATACATCGAGTTGCCTGCATCGCGGGCAAGCCCGGCTCCCACATGAGCGATCAATTATTCAGCAGGATCTTTTGGTGTTTCGCCCGCGTCGTTCGTTACTTCAGCATCGGCCTCTGCGTCCGGCCCGTTGGTGTCTTCGACGGCGGCTTTCTTGCGTTGCAGTTTTTCCTCTTTCTTCTGCTCCTTGGCCAAGTCTCTCTGACGTTTGGCGAAGGAGTAATTGGGTTTGGCCATGGGCAATCCTCTAGGGTCGAAGGTGAGGGGGGCGGCGCGCAGCTGCCTTGGGTGGTCATGGTAGCAGCTTAGCAGCGCGCCCGGCCTTCACTTGCCGCAGGCGTAGGCGGCCAGCAGGCCGTTGAACAATTGATTGAGGCGCATGGTCCGGACTCCGTTGGGTGATGGACCGATCATAGGCAGGCGCAGCGACTTTGGCTGGTAGATTGTGTTGATCAGTCTGATAGCCTAAAGTTGTATACAATCTGTTGATTCAGATCATAGGAATCATTGCCTGCCTCAGGCACCCTTGTCGCATTACGCGTTTTTAAACCCTGCCTTGGAGATTCACATGTTTGCCAAACTCGTTGCTGTTTCCCTGCTGACTCTGGCGAGCGGCCAGTTGCTTGCTGCAGAGTGCAAGGTCACCGTCGACTCCACTGACCAGATGTCCTTCAACACCAAGGAAATCACGATCGACAAGAGCTGCAAGACGTTCACCGTCGAGTTGACTCATTCCGGCAACCTGCCGAAAAACGTCATGGGCCACAACTGGGTGCTGACCAGCGCCGCCAATATGCAGCCTGTCGCGACCGACGGCATGTCCGCCGGCCTCGACAAGGACTATCTGAAAGCCGGTGATGACCGCATCATCGCCCACACCAAGATCATCGGTGCCGGTGAAAAAGATTCGGTGACGTTCGATGTCGCCAAACTGACCGCCGGGACCGACTACGCGTTCTTCTGCTCGTTCCCGGGCCACATCTCGATGATGAAGGGCACTGTGGTCGTCAAGTAAGACCGCGTTATCGTTCTTCGCAGGCAAGCCAGCTCCCACATTTGACCGCATTCTCCTGCTGGAACTCGGGCAACTGTGGGAGCTGGCTTGCCTGCGATGGCGATCGAACAATCAGCACAAACCTTGCTGGCTCACCTCACGGTGCAAACGGCATTACCCGCTTGTGTTCGGTCTTGCGGTAGGTGTCGCAGATGATCTTGAACGCTTCCTCGCGCACCGGCTCGCCGTGCAGGAACGCATCGATCTCGGCGTAAGTCACCCCGTGTGACGCTTCGTCCGGCTTGCCCGGCGACAGGTCTTCCAGGTCCGCCGTCGGCACCTTCTCCACCAGTGACTCCGGTGCGCCAAAGTACCGCGCAATCGCCCGTACCTGGTTCTTCACCAGCCCGCTCAGCGGCGCCAGATCGCACGCGCCGTCGCCGAATTTGGTGAAAAAGCCCATCACCGCTTCCGCCGCATGGTCGGTGCCGATGACCAGGCCGCCGGCCGCGCCGGCGATGGTGTATTGGGCCACCATGCGCATGCGCGCCTTGGTGTTGCCCAGCACGAAGTCCCGGGACACCGCCGCCTTGCCTTCGAACGCCGCCACTTCATTGGCCAGGGCTTTCACCGCCGGGCCGATGTTCACGGTGTGACGCTCATCCGGCTCGATAAAGTCCACCGAAGCCGTGGCATCGATTTCGTCGAACTGGGTTTCGTAAGGCAGGCGTACCGCGATAAAGCGGTAAGCGTCGTTGCCGGTTTCAGCGCGCAGCTCTTTCATGGCCCGCTGGGCCAGCAGGCCGGCGGTCAGGGAATCGACACCACCGCTGATGCCCAACACCAGCGTCTTGAGCCCGGACTTGACCAGGCAATCCTGGATAAAGGCCACGCGGCGGGCCACTTCGGCTTCAAGGGCCGGCTGGTCGTTGAACGGCGCCTGGACATTGAGCTGCTGCGCAATCTCACGCTGTACGGCTTGCATGATTCACTCCTTGCTGGAAACGGCAGGTACTTTGAAAACGTGGCGCAAATAGGCGACAAAATTCGGATCCGTGCAGTGGGTCTTGCCCGCTTCATCGGAGATCTTGGCGACGGGCTGGCCATTGCAGGCCGTCATTTTAAGCACGATGCTCATCGGTTCCACACCTGGAATGTCACAGGTCAGGTTGGTGCCGATGCCGAAGCTCACATTGATGCGACCGCGCAGCGCGCGGAAAATCTCCAGGGACTTGGGCAACGTCAGGCTGTCGGAAAACACCAGGGTCTTGCTCATCGGGTCGATGCCGAGCTTGTGATAGTGGGCGATGGCTTTTTCGGCCCATTGCACAGGGTCCCCGGAGTCATGGCGCAGGCCGTCGAACAGCTTGGCGAAGTACAGGTCGAAGTCGCCCAGGAACGCGTCGGTGGTGATGCAGTCGGTCAGGGCGATGCCCAGCAGGCCGCGGTATTCGCGAACCCAGCAATCGAGGGCGGCGATCTGGCTGTCGATCAGGCGGGGTCCCAGCTGCTGGTGGGCCATGATCCATTCATGGGCCATGGTGCCCAAGGGTTTCATGTTCAGCTCGCGGGCCAGGTGCACATTGCTGGTGCCGACGAAACGCCCGGGGAAATCATGCTTGAGCACGCTGACCACTTCCTCCTGCACCCGGTACGAGAAGCGCCGGCGGGTGCCGAAGTCGGCCACTTGCAGCTCGGACAGTTCTTCGCTGCTGGCGTTGGCGGTAAGCCAATCGAACTTGCGGTACAGCTGTTCGCGGGCCTGTTCGAGGATCACGGTCTGGTAGCGATAGCGGTTGCGCACCTCGCTGACGATGGCCAGCATCGGCACTTCAAACAGGATCACATGCAGCCAAGGACCGCGCAGGCGGATGAACAACTCACCGTTCTCGATGCCGGTCTGCACGTAGCGCAGGTTGAAGCGGAACAACCCGAGGAAGCGCAGGAAGTCCGGTTTCATGAAGCTGATGCGCTCCAGGAAACCCAGTTGATCGGGGCTCAGGCTCAGCTCGGCCAGGCGCTCGATCTGGTAGCGGATTTCCGCCAGGTACGGGCGCAGGTCTTCACTGTTGCGGCAACGAAACTCCCATTCAACTTCCACATTGGGATAGTTGTGCAGCACCGCCTGCATCATGGTCAGCTTGTAGAAGTCGGTGTCGAGCAGGTTCTGCACGATGCGATCGGCAAACACACTCTCGCTCATAACGGGACTCTCCAGACGGGACGGCGTTGGGCGCCGCCCTTTACGCACAATTGAGGAATGGCGCTAGTGGCGCATAGACCTGTGGGGTTTTGCCAGTGATTTTTTCAGTGCAGTCACTGGCCTCATCGCAGGCAAGCCGGCTCCCACAGGTGAAACCCATTCCAGAGGTGGGAGCTGGCTTGCCTGCGATAGCGATATTCCAGGCGCTAAACAACTTGCTCCATCATCCACTTCACAAACTCCCTTACCTTCGGCACCTCCGCCGCATGCTCCGGATACGCCAGGTAATACGCATCCTGGCTCGGCATCGCATGCTGCCAGGGGATCACCAGCTTGCCGTCCGCCAGCTCTTCTTCCACCAGAAAGCGCGGCAGCAATGCCACGCCACAGCCCACCTGCGCTGCGCGAATGCACATATAGAAGGTGTCGAAACGCGGTCCGTGGTAGCTGTGCTCAGTCTGATAACCCTGGCTGGCGAACCAGTCGTGCCAGCCCTGGGGGCGTGAGGCGTTTTGCAGCAGTACCAGGTCGCTCAACTGCGTGGGGTCAGTGAAAGGCCGTGCCGGCAAGCTGTCCGGGGCACACACCGGCACCAGCTCTTCGCTGAACAACTTCAGGCTTTCTGTGCCGGGCCGTGAGCCCTGGCCGAAGTAGAAAGCCATGTCGGCCTTGCCTTGCAGCAGCTCGTCCGGCTCCTGCTCGTTGCACAGGTCCAGGTGGATCTGTGGATGACGCAGCCGCCAGCCCTTGAGGCGTGGCACCAACCAGCGCGCGCCGAAGGTATAGGGCGTGGACACGCGCAGTACTTCGGTTTCGCCGCCGTAGGAGCGCAGGTAGTGGGTGGACATCTCCACTTGCGTCAGGATCTTGCGCACTTCCACCAGGTACAGATCGCCCGCCGGGGTCATTTGCAGGCGCCGGCGCACGCGGCGAAACAGCAGGTGCTGCAAGAGTTCTTCCAGCTGCGCCACCTGTTTGCTCACCGCGCTCTGGGTGAGGTTCAGTTCCTCGGCGGCGCGGGTGAAGCTCAAGTGGCGGGTGGCGGCCTCGAAACACTGCAGGGCGGTGATCGAGGGCAAATGTCTTTTGTTCAGCACGGCGTGCCTCTTTTTAGGCTTTGCATGAATAAACGGAATGATATCTCGCCTAATCGTCGTTTGTTGGCAAGTCTTGGGCCAGCTACAAATAAGGTCTGGATCGCCGTGCAGGCCGCGGCGCGAATTTTCTGTTTGAGATTGAAGGAGTGACCCATGGTTGCCGCATTGCTTGATCGTCTCGGGGTGAACCCGGCGCTGTACCAGTCGGGTAAACAACCCGTGCATTCACCGATCGACGGCAGCCGTATCGGCAGCGTGCAGTGGGAAGGCCCGGCTGAAGTGGAGCAACAGGTCAGTCGTGCCGAGCATGCATTCGAGGCCTGGCGCAAAGTGCCGGCCCCGCGTCGCGGCGAGCTGGTGCGCCAGTTCGGTGACGTGCTGCGCGAATACAAGGCTGACCTGGGCGAGCTGGTGTCCTGGGAAGCCGGCAAGATCACCCAGGAAGGCTTGGGCGAAGTGCAGGAAATGATCGACATCTGCGACTTCGCCGTCGGTCTGTCCCGCCAGTTGTACGGCTTGACCATCGCCTCCGAGCGTCCGGGCCACCACATGCGTGAGACCTGGCACCCGCTGGGCGTGGTCGGTGTGATCAGCGCCTTCAACTTCCCGGTGGCTGTGTGGGCGTGGAACACCACCCTGGCCTTGGTCTGCGGCAATGCCGTGATCTGGAAACCCTCGGAAAAGACTCCGCTCACCGCCCTGGCCTGCCAGGCGCTGTTCGAGCGCGTGCTGAAGAACTTCACCGATGCCCCGCAGTACCTCAGCCAGGTGATCATCGGTGGCCGCGATGCCGGCGCCGCACTGGTGGATGACCCGCGCGTGGCACTGATCAGCGCCACTGGCAGCACGCGCATGGGCCGCGAAGTGGCGCCTAAAGTGGCCGCGCGGTTCGCTCGCAGCATCCTTGAGCTGGGCGGTAACAACGCGATGATCCTCGGCCCGAGCGCCGACCTGGACATGGCCGTGCGCGCCATCCTGTTCAGCGCCGTCGGCACTGCCGGTCAGCGTTGCACCACCCTGCGCCGCCTGATCGCCCATGAGTCGGTCAAGGAAGAAATCGTCACCCGCCTCAAGGCTGCGTATTCCAAGGTGCGCATCGGCCACCCGCTGGAAGGCAACCTGATTGGCCCGCTGATCGACAAGCAGGGCTTCGACAACATGCAGGACGCCCTTGAGCAGGCCCTGAGCGAAGGCGGCAAGGTCTTCGGCGGCAAGCGCCAACTGGAAGACAAATTCCCCAACGCCTACTACGTGTCGCCGGCCATCGTGGAGATGCCCGAGCAGAGCGACGTGGTGCGCGACGAAACCTTCGCGCCGATCCTGTATGTGATCGGCTACACCGACTTCAACGAAGCCCTGCGCCTTAACAACGCCGTGCCCCAAGGCCTGTCATCGTGCATCTTCACCACCGACGTGCGTGAGGCCGAGCAGTTCATGTCGGCGGTGGGCAGCGACTGCGGCATTGCCAACGTCAACATCGGCCCGAGCGGCGCGGAAATCGGCGGCGCGTTCGGCGGCGAGAAAGAAACCGGTGGCGGTCGTGAATCGGGTTCGGATGCGTGGCGCGGGTATATGCGTCGGCAGACCAATACCGTGAACTATTCGCTGGAGTTGCCGTTGGCCCAGGGCATCACCTTCGACTGATCCCTCAATTCGGAGCACGGTCAATGTGGGAGCTGGCTTGCCTGCGATAGCATCACCGCGGTGTATCTGATGCACCGCGGTGCCTG